>JBGPTQ010000259.1:0-4131 GCA_041490725.1 Allostellaceae bacterium
CAATTACCAGGTGATCTTTGTCGCCGACGGCAACGCCGCGCTGACCGACGCGGAGCACAACGCGACGCTGGGCAACATGGTGACCTTGTTTGCCGACGTGATGACCACCGCGCAGGCGCTCGGCGTCATCGAGGCCGGCAGGCTGCCCAGCAAGGTTCGGGGCGCGGCGTAGTGGGCCGGCAGATCGAGGAACTGGCGCGGTTTGTCGCGCAGACGCGATTGGAGGAGATCCCCGAGCCGGTGCGGCGGCATGCCAGGCTGGTGCTGCTCGACACGCTGGGCGTGATCCTCGCCGGCAGCGAACGGCCCGAAATGCGCGCCCTGCGCGACCGGCTGGCGGCGAATGCCGGCAGCGGGGCCACGGTCTATGCGCGCGGCTGGCCTACTCACGATTCGCGCACCGCGGCGCTGCTGAACGGCATCGCGGGGCGCTCGATCGAGCTGTGCGAAGGGCTGCGGTTTGTCTCGGGCCAGGCGGCAATGCAGGTATTGCCGGGGGTGCTCGCGGTGGGCGAGCAGGCGCGCAGTTCCGGGCGCGAGATGCTGGCGGCCTTCATCCTCGGCTACGATGTCGTCGGGCGGCTTGCCGGCGGCTTCACGCCGCGCCCGCTGGCCCACCAGAACGGCCAGGTGTCGCTGCTCGCCGCGGCGGCGGCCGGGGCGCGGCTCGCCGGCCTCGATGCCGCCGGAGTGAGCCGCGCGATGCGCATCGCGACGACCCTCCTCCTGACGCCGAGCTACACCAATGCGGTGGCGGGCGCGACGGCGCTCAATGTCGCCGGCGGCATGAGCGGCTTTGCCGGCGCGCTCGCGCCCGAGCTGGCGCAGGCCGGGTTCGAAGCGCAGCCGGATGCGATCGAGGAGGCGCTCGGCCAGCTGGTCGGCGGCGGCTTCACGCCCGACCGCGTGCTCGACGAGCTCGGCACGCGCTGGGAGATCACCCGCAACTATTTCCGCCTCTACGCCTGCTGCAACCCGATCCACCCGGCACTCGACTGTCTCAAGGCGGTGCTCGCCGAATTGCGGCCGCGCCCCGACCAGGTCGAGCGGATCGATGTCGCGACCTATCGCTTCGCCTCGGTCATGCGCAACCCGGAGCCGGCCAATTATTTCGCCTCCAAATACTCGCTGCCGCATGCCGCCGCGGCGATGGTGGTGCGCGGACACGCGGGATTTGCCGCGCTCGACGACACGGCACTCAGCGACCCGGTCATCGCGGCGTTGCGCCACCGCGTGCAGGTCAGCGAAGACCCGGCGATGACCGCGGTGGTGCCGCTTCTGCGCCCGGCGCGCGTCACCCTGACGCTGAGCGACGGGCGCCAGGCCACGCATTCCCGCGACAGCCATCGCGGCGATTTCAATGAGCCCTTCGCCGAGAGCGAGATCCGCGACAAGTTCCGCGAGCTTGCCGCGACCGTGCTGACATCCGAAGGGGTGGCCGACATCGAACGCGCGGTCGATTGCTGCGAGGAGTGGTCTGCTGTCGGCGAGCTGACCGAATTGCTGCGCCGTTCCGGCCGCGCGTAAAACCGGTTCGTCATTCCGGATCCGGCGAAGCCGGAGCCCGGAACCACCCGGCGGAACTGCCCTACCGCAATTTGCGCAAAGGAATCCGCCTCAACCCGATGGGGCCGGAGCGGATTTGACCGGCCCCTCACACGCCCTCGGGCTATTGCCCTCGGAGGGACCCGTCGCACAGCGACGGGAGGGTGAGGGGCCCTTTACCGCCTCCCCTGCCGGCGCAGGAAGTCGATGAAGGTGGCGGCGAGGAGGCCTTCCTTCTTTTCCCAATCCTCGAAGGCGATATCGAGGTCCTCGCGGTCCTCGGTCAGCACCTCGTGGTATTCGGCATTGGGCATCAGGCGATGCGCGACCTGGCCGGGCAGGCGCGGATGCACCCGGTCGTTGCCGGGAATGACGCAGGCCGGCACGGTCATCGAGCGCAGCTGGGCCGGGCTGAGGCCGATCACCGGATGGTCGGCGCCGGCCTGGAAGCTGCGGCGCCACTCAGTCATGCGGGCAATGAAATCCTGCGGCTGCATCGCCATCAGGATGGCGCGGGCCTTCGGGTTGGTCCGGATCACCTCGCTCCAATGCTCGAGCTGGCAGACCGCCGCCATGCCGCCCTGCGTCGCCGCCTCGATATGCGAGGTGTAGTATTGGTTGGTCAGCCGCTCGGCGGCATAGGCGCCGCCGGTCACCCGCCACAGCAACAGCCCGCGCACATCCTCGGGCCGGCGCAAGGTCAGGATCATCGCCAGCCGGCAGCCCGACGAGCTGCCGCCGATATAGGCCGGGAGCGCATCGAGCCGCGCCAAGATCTCGTGCAAATCCTCGGCCCATTCGTCGTTCTCCGACTCGCCTTCGATGGCGATGCCGGAGGCGCCGCAATTGCGCCGGTCGTAGACGATGACACGGTAGCCGGCCTCGGCGATCTTGGTGCCGATCGGCTTGACCGAGACGAGGCCGCGCCGCCCGCCGGGCTGCAGCGCGATGAACGGGCCGCGATCGCCGAGGATTTCGTAATTGAGGTCGACGCCGCGGATTTTGGCGATGGGCATGGCTCTCCTCCCTGACCGATCAGCTTGCGCCGATGTTAGCCGAGATGACCGTCACGCGGCCATGGCGAGAGTGAGGGCGCCCCACACCACCAGCACCGCGCCCGTTGCCCGCCCCATCCGCCCGCCCCAGGGCAGGGTCTTCTCGATCAGCACAATGAGGGCGATGCCGGCGATCCAGGCGAGGTTCATGATGCCGCCGACGAACAACAGCACCATCAGCATCCAGCAGCAGCCGAGGCAGAAGGAGCCGTGGCGCGCGCCGCTGACGAACGCCCCGAGCGCGCCGTCCCGCCAATGATGCAGCAGGAATTCGAGCGGCGAGCGGCAATGCCTGAGGCACGCCTGCTTGAGCGGGGTCCATTGATAGATCCCGGCAAGAACGAGGACGCCGCCGGCAACCACCATGCTGGCAAAACCCATTGTCTCGGAGAGCAGCTCCGCGGCGTCGAGCCGCCATTGCAGCAAGGTCGCCGTCGCGGCGAAGGCGAGCCACACCGCGAGATAGCCAAAGACGAAGGGCGCCGTGCTGAGGCCCGGGGCGCTGCCGGCCTCTCGGCGCTTGCGGGCAATGCTCGCGACGAGCAGGGTCACCGGGGCGGCGCTCGGCAGCATCATCGCCACCATCATCACCCCCCACATCAGGAAGACGACAAGGCCGTAGGCGAGCGTCCATTCGGGAGGCATGGCCATCGTCTGGCCGCCGCCCATGTCCATCATCTCACCCTGGACGCCGGCGCCGGTGAGGAGATAGGCCCAGGCGAGAACGATCACAAAGGTGAGGCTGCCGAAGACGACGGCGCGGTCATGACGCAGAGCGGAAAGCAGGAAATCGGCGGTCATGACAGCTTGGGTGTCATTGCGAGCGCAGCGAAGCAATCTCGTTGAGGCATGTTCCCTCTGCAGATCGAGATTGCTTCGTCGCTTCGCTCCTCGCAATGACCAGCTGGATCAGGCGGCGACGCCCTGCGGGGTTTGCACGACCGCGGCGAGCGAGCCATGCCCCTGCGGCACGTCGAACTTGATGCCGCCGGTGCTGCTGATGCGCGCGCTGCACACCTCGGCGGAGTGATGCTCGAAGCCTTCGGGCATCACGACCCGGATACGGTGCGGCGCGCCGGTCACCGGGTTCTTGATCGGCTCGTTCTCGGTTTCGAGCACGCCCGGGATCGACATCTTGGCACGCCGCCCCGGCAGATCGAATTCGAAATGGATCGGCGCGAAGATCGGGTCGAGCACCTTCGTAACGATCAGGCTGATGATGTGGAACCACGTCCCCTCGGCCGAATTCTGTCCCGACAGGATGCCGAACAGCGCCTCGCGCTGCGCCGGGGTCGCCCGCTCGTCGATGATGGGTTGAACGGTGCCGTTGCCCTCGTGCAGCGGGCCCGGGAAATCGACCGTGGTGACGAATTTGAGCCCATCGAGCGATACATTGCCGAAATGGCCTTTGGTGATGTGCATGCCCACCAAACCCAGGCAATTGCCGTGGGTCGGCCGGGCGTTGAAATCGCACGGGCAACCGAAGGCGCAGTTGCAGTTCTTCACCCACTCGCCCGCGAGACGCCAGTCG
>JBGPTQ010000260.1:0-4117 GCA_041490725.1 Allostellaceae bacterium
ACCGACCGAGGCCACCATGTAGAGGATGTCGAGCCTGACGTTATCGACACGCGCTGCGACGGTGCCAGAGCTGGACATCACCGAGATGGCTTAGTCACGGTGTCTGTCCTCGGGCGGCGCGGAGCGCCGATCCGTGGGGTTCTCGCGATGACATCACCTTCTGCTCTCATTGCGAGCGAAGCGAAGAAATCTCGGCCAGAAGCCGATGGTATGGTGTCGGCTCTCAAAACAGGTCCGGATCGAAACCCATCACCGTCGCGCCGCCCATGATGGCCGGCAGATAGCTCGGCGCGCGGGCCAGGTAATGCTCGGCATAGCAGCGCGCCGTCGCGAGCTTGGCCGCGGCGAATTCGCCGGCGGCCTGGTGCCGTGCCGCCAGCGCGAGGCGCGCCATCAGCCAGCCGCCGGCGACGGTGCCGAAGAGGGCGAGGTAGGGCGCCGACCCGGCGGCGGCGAGGGCGGGCTCGGCCTCGACGAGATACGCCGTCGCGCGCTCCAGCGCGGCGAGCCCCTCGGCCAGTCCGCGGTGCATCCCCTCCCATTCGGCCCTGCCGGCAAGCTCGGCCAAATTCGTGCGCATCTCGGCGAACAGCTCGCGCGCCGCCTCGCCCTGGTCGCGGGCGAGCTTGCGCCCGACCAGATCGTTCGCCTGGATGCCGTTGGTGCCCTCGTAGATCGGCGCGATGCGCGCGTCGCGCAGATACTGCGCGGCGCCGGTCTCCTCGATATAGCCCATCCCGCCATGCACCTGGACGCCGGTCGAGGCGATTTCGACCCCGAGATCGGTGCACCACGCCTTGACCACCGGGATCAACAGATCGGCCCGCCGCCCGGCGCGAAAGCGCGCCTTCTCGTCGCCGGGGTCGTCGCCGCCGGGGCCGGCATCGCGGCTCCGATCGATCGCCGCCGCGGCAAGGTAGGTCAACGCCCGCATCGCCTCGGTCGCGGCGCGCATCGTCAACAGCATGCGGCGGACATCGGGATGGTGGATGATCGGGACGGCTGCCGCGTCGCGCGCCCTGCCGACGGGGTGGCCCTGCACGCGCGTGCGGGCATAGTCGCGCGCCTGCTGATAGGCGCGCTCGGCGATCGCCACGCCCTGCACGCCGACCAGGAGGCGCTCGCTGTTCATCATCGTGAACATGCATTCGAGGCCGCGATTTTCGTCGCCAACGCGCCAGCCGACCGCGCCCTCCGCTTCGCCAAAGGACATGACGCAGGTGGGCGAAGCATGAATGCCGAGCTTTTCCTCGAGCCGCAGCGCGCGCAGATCATTGCGCTCGCCCGGCTTTCCTGCCGCGTTGGGCAGGAATTTCGGCACCAGGAACAAGGAGATGCCGCGGCTGCCGGGTGGCGCGTCGGGGGTGCGCGCCAGCACCATGTGGATGATGTTGTCGCTCAGATCGTGGTCGCCATAGGTGATGAAGATCTTCTGGCCGGAGATCCGGTAGTGCTCGCCCCAGCGCTCGTCCCGGCGCGGCACCGCGCGGGTTCTGAGGGCGCCGAGATCGGAGCCGGCCTGCGGCTCGGTCAGGTTCATCGTCCCGGTCCATTCGCCCGAGACCAGCTTGGCGAGGTAAAGAAGCTGCTGTTCCCGCGACCCATGCGCCTCTAACAGCTCGATCGCGCCGAAATTGAGGAGCGGACACAAGGCCCAGCTCATGCAGGCCGAGTTCCACATCTCGACGACCGGGGCCGCGAGCGACAAGGGCAGGCCCTGGCCGCCATGCTCGGGGGCGCAGGCCAGGCCCATCCAGCCGCCCTCGACATAGCGCCGATAGGCCTCGCGAAAGCCCGGCGGGGTGCGCACCACGCCGTTTTCCAAGACGCTGCCGATGCGGTCCGCCGGCTGGTTGAGCGGATCCAATTCGGTGGCGGCGAAGCGCGCCGCCTCGGCGAGGATCGCGTCGGCGACATCGGCGGCGCCACCATCGAGCGGCGCCACCGTGTCGATCACAAAGCGCATCTCGGCGAGCGGGGCAGCGTAGGGCATCGGCGGCTCTTTCGAAAATTCACATCTGTCGTCCCGGCGCAGGCCGGGACCCACCCTTCAACACCTGAGCCGCCGATCAATGGGTCCCGGCCTGCGCCGGGACGACAGATGTTTGTTACCGGGCCAAATGCGCGGCGCGGCGGCGGTAGAGATCGTCATCGGCGTAGCCCATCGCCTCGGGGCGGCCGCGCCCGAGCATGACCTGCATGTAGACCGGCTCCAGAGAGTCGTTCTGAAACCCGTGGATGACCCCCGGCGGGCAGGCGATGCACTCCCAGGGCGCGAGCTTCCGGCTCAGCCGCCGTCCCGCCGCGTCTTCCAGGAACACCGTCAGGTAGCCCTGCAGCACGAAAAAGACCTCCTCGACCTCGTGGGTATGCGCGGCGTTGCCTTGCCCCGGCGGCACGAACATGATGGAGAGGGTGAAGCCGCGCGGCGGGATTACGCTCGGGTCGTCATGCTTGCCGGAGCCGCCGGCTCCGATGAAGCGGTGCTGCGCGCGGCGGTAGCCGTCGATCTTGGCGTCCTCGAAGGCTTCCCAATCGGCCACCTTGTCGCGGAACCGCCCGATATAGCGCTCGGCGATCTCCTCCAAACTCAACGCGGCGATTTCGGGCGGCACCGGATGCCGGGCTGTGGCCATGGTGCAATCCTCCAAGAAGTTCGTCATCCCGGCGCAGACCGGGATCCACCGATCAACGGCTCGTGCGGTTGGCAAGTGGATCCCGGCCTGCGCCGGGATGACAGTTGAGTCATTGGCCCTATAAATCGTCGCCGAGATCGAGCGCTGCCTCGGCGGGGGTGAGGATGGTGTTCCAGGCATTGGTCGGGATCTGGTGGTTGGCGTTGCGCTGGCGCACCACGTTGATCGGGTCGAGCCCGTCCTCGATCCGCCGGAGCTGCTCGCGCAGCAGATGGCGCAGCATCGCGATGCCGGTATCCGAGGCGGCGAGGTTTTCGAGCGCGTGGATCGCGATCGCGCGCTGCCCCTCCTGGGCTTCGAGATCGTCGGGTTTGCGCTGGCGCTCCTCGTAGGTGCGCTCGAGCACCGAGCCCGGCCGGATGTCCTGGATCGTGTCGGTTCCGGCCCGCCAACCCTCTTTCGGCTCGCCGTTTTCCAAGGGCCAGGCGACAATGCTGATGCCCCTGACATGCTCGTTGTCGATCGGCACCGCCCAGGACAATTCGGTGCCCCGCTCCTGGCGCTTCGGCGCCGTCCCGGTCTCGCGAATATTCGGGATGATAAAGGCGTTGGGGACGATGCATTCGGCATGGCGCACCATGCGGTTGCCGTTCGGCAGGTCCTTGACCAGATTGTAGCGCACGCCGAGCGGGGTCTTCTCCCAGCCGATCCGCGGCATGCCCTGCATCAGCGCGCCCTCGAACTGGTCGCCGCTGATCATCTGGTGCAGCATCAAGAGGTGCCAGGGGTCGACGATGTTCTCGTAGTGCTGCAGCCAGTTGCAGTCCCGCACCATGCCGACCGCGTAGTCGCCCCACAGCCGCATGCCGCGCAGCACGACATCGTCGCCGCGGTTTTGCTCAAGTCCGGCTGGGTCGATGATGTCATAGGCCGGGAACAGCGGCTCGCTGCCGGGCGGGCCCATATAGACGAAGACGAGCCCGCCATATTCGAGCGTCTTGTAGGCCGGCTGCCAGACATCGAGGCGCTGGCGGACCTCCTCGCTCTCGCACGGCATGTCGATGCATTGCCCGGCCGTGTCGTAGAGCCAGCCGTGATAGCAGCAGCGCAGCCCCGCCTCCTCGACCCGGCCCCATTCGAGCGAAGCGCCGCGATGCGCGCAATGCGGGTCGAGCGCGCCGACCCGGCCCGCCTTGTCGCGAAAGACGACAATCTCCTCGCACAGGAGCTTCACCTTCTTCGGCAGGCCGGAGAGTTCGTCCGAGGGGCACACCGGCTGCCAGTAGCGGCGCATCAATTCGCCCATCGGGCTGCCCGGCTCGACGCAGGTCAGCTCGTAATCCGGTCGCGGAAGCTGCCTTCCATAGGCTGATTTCATGCTGTCCTCCCGTCTTTGGCATGCCCGCCCTGTTTATCCGCGATGCAAGCTCCGCTCCGCCTGGCCTGTCAACAACTCCCAATGCGTCGGGACTGGAAACATC
>JBGPTQ010000261.1:0-4108 GCA_041490725.1 Allostellaceae bacterium
CGGCTCGTCATTTTCGGCAGCAACGGGCGGTTCTACACGATTCCCATCGACCGCCTGCCCGGCGGGCGCGGCCAGGGCGAGCCGCTGCGGCTGATGATCGACCTGCCGAACGAGCATGATGTCGTGGCCCTCTTTCCGTACCGGCCGGGGCTGCGCCTCTTGATGGCGTCCGATGACGGGCGCGGCTTCATCGCCGACGGCGAGGAGGCGCTCGCGCAAACCCGCGCCGGGAAGCAGGTGCTGACCCCGGCATCGGGGGCGCGCGCGGTGCTGTGCGTGCCGGCCGACGGCGATATGGCCGCCTTTGTCGGCGACAACCGGCGCCTGCTGATCGTCGATATGGCCGAGATCCCGGAGATGAATCGCGGGCGCGGCGTCATCCTGCAGCGCTATCGCTCGGGGGGGCTGACCGATGCCAAGGTGTTCCGGCTGACCGACGGTCTCTCCTGGCGGCAGGGCGAAAACCGCACCCGCACCGAGCTCGACGTCACGCCCTGGCGCGGCGCCCGCGGCGGGGCCGGCCACAGCGTGCCGCAGGGCTTCCCGCGTTCCGGCCGGTTAGGCTAGAGCACGATCTGCTTATATTGAAGCGCCTACCCATACCCCCTCCCGCGGGCTTGACCCGCGGGTCCACGTCTTCGTCGCCAGGCGCACGGCAGGAAGACGTGGATGGCCGGGTCAAGCCCGGCCACGGGGATAAACAAACTGATTCAACCTTTGGGGACAACGCTCTAGGCTCAGTTCCCGAACCGCGCGTCGAGCGCCAGATTTTCCACCCGGCCGGCGGCGACGTTGATGCCGATGACGGCCCAACTGCGGTTCTGCCGGACCAGCAGCGGAGCGCCGCTGGTGCCGCGCGTGGCGGCGCAGTCATGGGCGAGGAACCTGGCGCCGCCGGGCAACATGGCGATACGCAGCACATGGCAGCCGAGATCGGCCATCAAGAGCTGCGCCCGGTCCTGATTGTAGCCGGCGAGCGCCACCGCCATTCCCGCGCTCACGCCGCTGTCGACCAGCGGCAGCGGCATCACCGGGACCGCTTCCGCCAGTTCGAGCCGCGCCCAATCATCAGGCTGGGGCCGCCCCCTGGTGCCATCGAAGCCGGGGCCGACGGTGATGCGCGCCACCGCGCGATGCCAGTGATACCCGGCGCGCTGATAGCCGAACAGCACATGCAGCGACACCGGCTGCAACAACGCGCGGGTGCGCGGGTTGTAAAGGCAATGCGCCGCCGTCAGCACGACCGAGGGTGCGATCAAGACGCCGCTGCAATGCACGCCGATATTGCTCTGCACCTTGGCGACGGCGTTCCACGGCGGCTCGTTCGGATCGACCGGGACCCGGCGGTCAGCTCCCTGGGCATCCGCGTGCGCCGCCGCAGCCGCCAAAATCACCAGGGCGAGGGCGGCGGCGACCCTCAATGCGGCGTCTTGACCAGGCGCTCGGCGATGAACCGGTCGAGGCGGGACAGCCAGTAATCGCGGATCGCGTCGCGTTCGAGAAACGGGTCGTGTTTCGATTCGGGCAGCTCGACCAGCGTGCAATTCGGCAAGAGGCGCGCGGCCCGGCGCTGCGCCGCCGGCGACACGACCACCTCGCGCCCCGCGCGGCACATCAGGATCGGGGTGTGAATACCTGTCAGAAATTCGGGCTTGGAAATCCGCGCGACGAGGCCGAGCGCGCTATCGACCCAGCCATAAGTTGCCTGGTCGAGGCGCAGCCCCGGATCCGCCGAAAACCAGGCATGGCGCAGCCGGCCCCGCTCCGCATCGGTGGTAATGCGGCTGCTTTCGGGCGAGGGCAGGCGGTCGGGCCGCCATTTGTGCGCCCCTGGAATGAAGCAGACCCCGAGCCCGGCCGCCCGCGCCGGGCGGGTGATCAAGCGGAACAAGGTCGGTGGCATGCGTCCGGTGCGCAACCCTACCATCGGCGATGACAGGACCGCCGCCGCGAACAGATGCGGATATCGCTTGAGGCAGATCAGCGCGATCGCCCCGCCCATCGAATGCGCCACCAGCAGACGCGGCAGACCGGCGGGAAGATTGGCCGCGGCGAAGGCGGCGAGATCCTCGGCGTCGCGGTCGAATTTGCGGGCGCGCGGGCGGGTCGGCAGGCGGCGCGGGCGAATCGACCCGCCCTGGCCGCGCCAATCGAGGCACCACACCGCGATCCGGCGCGCCGCCAGATCGCGCACCGTCTCGAAATGCTTTTCGACAAACTCGCCAAAACCGCCGACCAACACGCACTCGGCCCGCGGGTTGCGGATCGGCAGATGACCCCAGCGCAACACCGCGCCATCGGCTGCGGTAAAGTTGCCCCAGACAAAGCCGGGCGGCGGCAGGAAGCGCTCGGGCAGCGCCGGAGCCCGCATCGGCCTGCCGAGCGGGCGTCCTGGCGATAGGCTGTCGGGCAACCGCAGCTTCCCCCTATTGCAAAACGTGCATTGCCCCTGGCGCGAGCGGGCATCACGGGCCCCTCTATATATGCCGCAAAAATGGCCGGGGTGCGGCAGGTCCAGCGGCAAAATGACGCGAATGCGCGCGGTACATCGCGGCACGCCGACGAACCACCCGAAGCAAGCTTCCCGGGCTTACGCGGCGCGGTGTCCCAGAAGACCCCCTCTCCCCCATTGGGGGAGAGGGCTGGGGTGAGGGGGCGATCAGCGTCCCGGCGCTGCACCCTCACCCGGCTCGCCCCTCGCCGGGCGAGCCACCCTCTCCCGCAGTGCGGGAGAGGGTCTCGACGCATCCGTTGTTTTCGGCTCAGAGCCTATCACGCCGGATGGAACACCAGCGTGCGCAGCTCGATGCTTTCGCGGGGGAACGCGTCGGCCGGCGTCGTCGGGTCGGTGAACGCGGTGTGCGGCATGAAGCGGGCGGAGATGTCGGTCCGGGTATCGGCGATCTTCAGCAGCAGCGCCTCGTCCCGCCGCATCTCCGGCGCGTAGAACCAGCTATGCGCCGGGTTGTAGCGCACCGAATAGGTCTCGCCGACCCGCTCGCGATACACCAAATCCGAGGGCACGAGATCCTCGGGCTCGACGGTCCGGGAATCGCACACCGCCAACGGTGCGTCGCGCAGCGGCCCGCGGATCGGGCGCCACAGATTGATCACCTGGACCCGGCCGCGCAGCAATTCCTCGGCGTCCTCGCCCATCAGGTCGCGCACCCGCTGCGGTCCGGACCGGGCGGTGTGGTCGACATGCACCCGTGTCGCCGGCTGGCGCGGGCCGCTGCGCGAGCGGTCTCCCAGTCCGGGGACCCGGCGGCGCTGCAAATGGTCGAAGATGAAGACGCGGCTGGCGCCGGTCGCCTCGGCGATGAAGCGCTCCGCCTCGGGGTAATAGACCCGGCGGACCTCGTCGTCGTCCCAGAAGTCGCGCACCGCGCTCCTCTGCTCGACGAGGGCGAAGCCCTGAACGTCGAGCGAGAGATCGTCCGCTATCGGGCGCAGGCTGTGGATGCGCATCTGGTGCGGCTCAGGCGCCAGGTTCGAGCGCGGCTCGCCGGGCGCGGGCTCATAGGCGTAATAGCGCGGGCGCTCGGTCATCGGTCCGAGATAGTTCAACTCGGCCTCGACATAGGGCAAACGGTCGGCGTCGCTCATCGTTGATCCTCCTTGGGGAAGCCGGATCGGTTCAGGGCAGCGGGAAGTGGAACCATTCGGGCGGCAGATCACGTTGCGGCCATATTAGCCGCTCTGTGGTCACCTGCGCCATGGCCAACAGCAAATGGCCGAGCGGCCGTCTGATGCCGCGGGTTCCCCACTGCGGCGCCTCGATTACCGGGGCATCGCGGGTGCGCGTCAGGATCCTGTCCATTACTCCCTCCAGAACGCCTTGTTGGCCAGAAATTCGGCATGGCCGCGGGTGAGGCCGATATCCCGCAGCATCCGCTCGTCGAGCGCGGCGAGCTGCGCGCGATCGCGGCTGCGCCGGCGCCATTCCCGCATTGTCGCGAGCACCCAGTCGGTGGCGTCGCTCAGCGCGTCGAGCGCGGCATGCCGGCGCAGCTCGCCCGGGCAGTCGCGACAGGGTTGCAGATGGATGGCCGTCATATGAGTTCTCCTAATCTTCCCGGCGGTTGAAGGCATCGTGCCAAGAAGCGCC
>JBGPTQ010000262.1:0-4106 GCA_041490725.1 Allostellaceae bacterium
CAGCATGCCGTCGACGTTGCCGCCGAGGCGATCGGTCAAGTAATCCGCGCAGATCGGCCCGCCGAACCAGCGCGGATGGAAGCAGCCGATGACCCGGTCGCCCACCGCGACCCGGCTGACGCCGTCCCCGATAGCGGCAACCTCGCCGGCACCGTCGCTCAGCGGCACGATTCCGAGTTTCGTCGGACCGCGTCCGCCGCCCTTCAGCACCATCAGGTCGCGGTAGTTGAGCGAGGTCGCGCGCACCCGCAGGAGAATTCCCCGGGTGCCGGGTCGCGGATCGTCGCGCGACCCCAGTACCACGCCGTCAACGCTGCCAAAGCGATCGATGCTATAGGCTCTCATCGCTCAATCCTCGATACACCGGGCTACGCGCTGGCCTTGCTCGCCGTGACCGTTTCGTTCGATCAGCGGCCTGCCTTCGTATTAGAGTTCGATATAATGCGGCATGTCGACCTTGAACCCGGTTCGCGGTGCAAGGCCGCCCCGAGTTTTGGCTTTCGCGTACCGCCGCTGCACGCGATCGGCCCAAGGCCTTATCATCGTGCCGCGAGTAGCGAGACCAAGGATGAAGGTCATCGGCTCCTCCCGCGCTCAATTAAGCGAGGGTTCTTCGGATGGAGGCTGGACCGAGCACAACCCTCCCTAGGCGATTTCACACCCGGGAACGGCATCCAAGGCGCAATGGCGAGCCCCGAGGAATTGCGCCAGGCCGTCCACAAGGGCGGTGATCGCCTGGGAGCGCTATATGCGCGAGAGCGAGCACGCCGCTTCGTCGACGATCCGCCGGCGGCTCGCGGCATTGTCGTCGCTCTACAAGCACCTGGTGCGGCACGGCCACGCCGCGAAGAACCCGGTCGGCGAGTTCGAGCAGCCGGCGATCAATTGCGATGAAGGCTCGACCCTCGCCTTCGCCAAAGCCCAGGCGAGGAAATTGCTCGACATGCCGGCCGAGGACACGATCGCCGGGCTGCGCGACCGCGCCATTCTGTCGGTCGGCTTGCAGGTCGGGTTGCGGCGCGCCGAGATCGCGGTGCTCACGGTCGGCGACCTGCACCAAAATCGCGGCTATGACTCGCTCCGCGTGATGCGCAAGGGCGGAAGGCGCGACGCGCTGGCGGTCAACCCGCAGAGTGCGGCGCGACTGCGGGCCTATCTGGAGCTCGCCGGGCACGGCGCCGACAATGACGGGCCGCTGTTCCGGCCGCTCCGGCACAACGGCAAGCGCCGGGACGAGCGCCGGCATATGGACCCTGACGCGACGACCGGGTGGTGCGCAAATACTCCGCCGCGCTCGGGCTCGACCGCGGCTACTCGGCGCACTCGATGCGCGCTACCTTCATCACCACCGCGCTCGAAAACGGCGCGCAGCTCGAAGATGTCCAGAAGGCCGCCGGCCATCGTGACCCAAGCACCACCAAGCTGGACGATCGCCGCGGATACAACCCGGAGAAGGCGGCGAGCTTCTTCGCAACGAACTGATGACTCACGGGCACGGCGTCTGTGTGAGGCGGTTGAGGTAAGATCGCGGCTATGAGCCCTAAGCGCGTCGAACGCCGGTTGGCGGCGATATTGGCAGCCGATGTCGCCGGCTATTCGCGCCTGATGGGAGCCGACGAAGAAGGCACGCTCCGCGCGCTGAAGGCAATCCGGAGCGAATTGACCGACCCGAAGATCGCCGAGCATCGCGGCCGCATTGTCAAGACCACCGGCGATGGTCTCTTGGTCGAGTTTGCCAGCGTCGTCGATGCGCTGCGCTGCGCGACTGAATGGCAGCGCGGCATGGCCAATCTTAAGGCCAGCGTACCGTCAGACGCCCGCATCGAATTCCGCATCGGCATCCATCAGGGCGACGACGGGGGCTGGCTTGCCGGCTGATTTTGAGCGCCCTTGGGGTTCCCCACATCGTGATCAGGGAGGTCGCAATTCATGACCCGGAAAGCGCGGATCGCCCATCTCGCGGGACCGAACGCCACCATTCAGAACACCCCGCCTCTGGTCACCTCCAACAAGGCGCGGGTGAAGCACGGGCTGCCGCTGCTGACGAACCCCGACGGCACGCCGGCGCGGTTCGACGTATTGCGCCCGCAGCGCCTGGCGGCGCCGGTCACGGTCTACGTCGAGCAGTTCAGCGCGCACCCGCTCGAAGCCGACGCCGCCGAGCTCTACGGGGCGCCGGACGGCTGGCTCGGCAGCGACGGGCAGGTGCGCGAGGAGCGGCGGAGCCCCGGCGACAAGCCGGTCTATGAGGTCGTATTGCGCCCCGAGGACGGGGTCTATCCGCTGCCCTACATGGCGAGGCAGGCGGACGGCGCCGCCTGGGAGGAGGAATGCGCGTTCGCCGGCGCCCCCGAGGCGCAGGCAAGGCAGGGATTCTTCCCCGACGGCGCGCGCAGTTTCGAGGAGATCGATCGGCTGCAGATCGGCGAGACTGGGACCGGCAATCTGATCGCCGCCAAGGCCGAGATCGACTTCTACCGAATCCTGCCGCCCGCGGGTTATACGAAGGGTCTGCCGGCCGACCGGCGCACCGACACCGGCGCCGGCGATATCCCGCCTGAGCGGCGCGGCGCCGATTTCTTCCCGTACAAGCCGGCGCATCTGGCCGCCTCGGTGCCGCGGCCGGGCCTCGCACGCGCGACCAATGCGGTGCAGCGGATCCTGGCGAGCGGCAAATACGACGGTGCGATCTGGACCGAGGGCAGCCCGCGGATCGAGGAGACGATCTACTGGCTCAATCTTCTCGTCGACACGACCGTGCCGATCTGCGGCAATGCCGCCCAGCGGCCGCAGGGCATGATCAGCAACGACGGACCGAAGAACATCGTCGATTCCGTCGAATACATCGCCTCGCGGGTGTGGGAGGACGAACAGGGCCGCAACCGTGCCGGCGCCGTCCTCATTCAGGAGCAGCGCGTCTTTGCCGCCCGCGCCGTCCAGAAAGCCGATGCGCGGCCGGGCGGCTATGTGGCGACCGGCGGACACGGCGGCATTCTGGGCGCCGCCGGCCATGACGGGCCGCCGCTCTTGCACTATCTGCCGACCGCAAAGCACACCTGGCGATCGGAGGTCAACCTGACCCGCCTGCCGGCCGAAATCCACGGCGTCCGCCGGGAGGGCGCCCGCATCGCACCCGTGCCGGTGACGGTCAAGGGGCCGGATGGCGGGCTGCTCGACACGGCGATCCCGAAGGTCGCGATCACCAAGGACGCGAATTACTGGGACAACGACGGCGCCGAAGATCCCGAGGCGGAAGTCGACCTGATCGCGCTGATCGGGCACATGCTGCAATCTGCTCCGCTCGCCGGCTTCGTCGTCGAGGGGCTCACCCCGTACGGCAGGAACGTCTCGAACGCGCGGCATCGGCTGTTGCGGCGCGCCGTCTACAGCGGGCTGCCGGTGGTTCGCGTCGGGCGCGGCAATACCGAGGGCTTTGTGCCGCTGCACGACCCCGCCTTCATCGGCGGCTCGAACCTGACCGCGACAAAGGCCCGGCTGCTCTTGATGGCCTGCCTGATGAAGTTCGGCAGCCTGCCGCCCTCGGCCGATCCGGACCATCCCACGGCCGAAGAAGGGGCCGCCACCCGCGAGCGGGTCGCCGCCTATCAGACAGTCTTCGACACCCACTGAGTCCCTACCCGGCAGCGGACGGATCTCGACATCGGCGCGGGTGATGCCGGATACAGCCGCTGTCTTCTCGCCGCCGCATAGGCGGTCTCCCCTCCAATTCTACAAACTGATACAGGATATTATCAGTGCGCCGGCGAAACTGGCAAAGAGTAGGTGGTGCGAGTCCACCGCGGTGAAGGAGTAGCGATCCACATCGGCCCCGAGCCGTGCGTCGGCCTCAGCGTCGGCAGGGAGCGCATAGGACCGCCACCGGCCGCGTAGCGAGATCACTTTCGGGCCATATCTCGCCTCAGAGGTCTGGGAGCCATAGGTTTTTTCATTTGAAGCCGCCGGCTTCAACTGAACGCGTAGCTCCGTGTCATCCAACGGCGCCAATCACGCCAGTCTGATCGGTCAATTCCACCGCAACAGCCGCCTTTCCAGCTTGCCGGCAATCGCGAAGATCGCCAGCACGACCACCATGATCAGCAATACCA
>JBGPTQ010000263.1:0-4101 GCA_041490725.1 Allostellaceae bacterium
ATCCTCGACCCCTGCGCCTCGATCGAGTTCTCGCGCGGCTGCCCGTGGGATTGCTCGTTCTGCAGCGCCTGGACTTTTTACGGGCGCAGCTACCGCCTCGTCAGCCCCGAGCGGGTGATCGAGGATTTGCGGTCGATCCGCGAGCCTGGTGTGTTCATCGTCGACGATGTCGCCTTCATCCACGAGAACCACGGCATGGAACTGGGCGAAGCGGTCGCCCGCGCCGGCATCAAAAAGAAATATTATTTGGAGACGCGCGGCGACGTCCTCCTGCGCAACAAGGAGGTGTTCCGCTTCTGGAAGCGGCTCGGCGTCGAATACATCTTTCTCGGGCTCGAGGCGATCGACGAGGAGGGCCTCCTCAAATATCGGAAGCGCGTGCCGTTGGGGCGCAACTTCGAGGCATTGGAATTCGCCCGCTCGCTCGGCATCCATATCGCCATCAACCTGATCGCCGACCCCGATTGGGACCACGAGCGCTTCCGCATCGTGCGCGAGTGGTGCCTCGAACAGCCCGAGATCATCAACATCAGCGTCAATACACCTTACCCCGGCACCGAGAGCTGGGTGACCGAAGAACGCCGGCTTGAGACCCGCGACTACCGCCTTTTCGATATCCAGCATGCGGTATTGCCGACCCGGCTGCCGCTCGCCGAATTCTACGAAGAGCTGGTGACGACCCAGCGCGCGATCTACCGCAAGCACCTCGACTGGCGCGACATAAGCGGGGTTGCCGGCATCGCGATGCGGCTCTTGCTGCGCGGCCAGACCAATTTCGTCAAAAGCCTGTTCAAGCTGAATAGCGTCTACCGGCGCGAGCTGCTGCTCGCCGATCATGCGCGGCCGGTCGCCTACGAGATCCCGCTGCCACCGCCGCATGCCGCAGCGGCGCTGGCGGTCGGGCGCGCGCTTTATGTGCACGCTCCGCGCGGCCGCGCCGGGCGCGCGATCGACGCCGCGACAGAGCGCTTTGTCGAGGAAACACGCATGGGGAGCGCGCCGTAGATCGGGGGGACCCGATCAGCGCCGGGCTTTTGACCAGGCTTCGGGGTCTTTGAGGAAGCTCTCGACCGCTTCGTACTGGCCGGGGGCGAAGCGGCCCAGACGCTCGGCGGTGGCCGCCACATCCCACCAGGTGGCGAGCGCCAGGAGGGTGATGCCTTCGGCGGCGAGGCTAGCGTCGATCTGCGGGAAGATCCCGTAATTGAAGATCACGAAGGCATCCTCGATCACCCCGCCGGCCTGGCGGATCGCGCGCACGAAGTTGAGCTTGGAGGTTCCTTCGCTGGCGAGATCCTCGACCAGCAGCACGCGCGCGCCCTCCTTCAGCACGCCCTCGATCTGGGCGTTGCGCCCGAAGCCCTTGGGCTGCTTTCTGACATAGAGCATCGGCAAGGACAGCCGGTCGGCGATCCAGGCGGCGAACGGGATGCCGGCGGTCTCGCCGCCGGCGATCGCGTCGAGCGACTCGAACCCGCTATGGCGCTCGATCAGCTCGGCGGCGAGATCCATCAGCTTGCGCCGGGCGCGCGGGAACGAAATGAGGCGACGGCAATCGATATAGACCGGGGAGCGCAGCCCGGAGGTGAAGGTGAACGGCTCCTCGGGCCGAAACAGCACGGATTCGGTTTCGAGGAGGATGCGGGCGGTGATCTCCGCCGCATCGGCCTCGCTGGCCGAGCGGGCGGGGTGCGGGGCGTTGCGAAGGGCATTGGGCATGGGCGCATCTTAGCGGAAAAGCGAAGCGTGTTGACAATCGAAGAAAATTAGAACAAAAAGGCAACATCAGACATCAGCGGTGTTTCGAGGGCATGTCCCGCCCGGCCAGCAGCAGCAGCCTGACAGCGCTTCGCGATCGCATCCGGCATATCGAGCAGCCCGCCCGGCATGGCGTGTTGCCGTTCGGCGCCGCCGCGCTCGACCTGAGCTTGCCGGGCGGCGGCCTCGCGCTCGGCGCCGTGCACGAGATTATGGGGCAAGGCGGCGACGAGGAAGACGGCGCCGCCGCCGCGGGTTTTGCCGCCGGCATCCTCGCTCGGCTCGGGACCCGCGTGACACCCACCTCACCCTCCCACGCCTCCGGCATGGGCCCCTCCCTCTCCCCCCTGAAGGGCGGAGAGGGAAAAAAGCCGGGGCGGCATCTCTCCCTCTCCGCCCCCGGGGGCGGAGAGGGGTGGGGTGAGGTGGGGGATTCCAGAGCGTTGGGGTCGGGCCCGGTGCTGTGGTGCCTCAGGCGGCCGGACCTTTATGGCCCCGGCCTCTTGGCATATGGGCTCGACCCCGCCCGCCTCGTGCTGGTCAGGACATCACGCGACGATGCGATCCTGTGGGCCGTCGAGGAAGGGCTGCGCACCGGTCTGACCTCGGGGCTTGCCGCCGTGGTCGGCGAGGTCGGCCATCTGCCGATGGTGGCGGGCCGCCGCTTGCAGCTCGCCGCCGAGCGCTCCGGCATCACCGCCCTCATACTGCGGCGCTGGCGCCATGCCGACGAGGCGGCGGCCGAGCGCGACCGGCCGAGCGCGGCGCTGACCCGCTGGCGGGTCACGACATTGCCTTCGCAACCCCCTTCCGCTCCCTCTGATGCCGCAAATTCACCCCCAAGATTCGTCGGGAGCGGGCCCGCAGGATGGGGGTTAGGGATCGGCCGGCCGCGCTGGCGGGTCGAGCTGCGGCGCTGCCGCGGCGCTGCGCCGGGCATCTGGGATGTGGAGGTGGCGGATGCGTCGGGTCATGTATCTCTTTCTGCCGAGCTGGCCGATCGACCGGCTGCGCCGGCTTGGATCCGTGCCGAGCCTCTCGTCCGGCACGCCGGCTGACGAGGCGCCCTTCGCCACAGTGATCACCACTGGGATCACCACTGGGATCACCACTGGGATCACCACTGGGATCGCGGCCCGCGGGCGGCGCCTGCTTGCCGCGGTCAATCCCGCGGCATCGGCGGCCGGGCTTGCCCCGGGCATGCCCTTGGCCGACGCGCTATCTTTCCTGCCCGGGCTCGCCACATCAGTGGCCGAGCCGGCCGCCGACGCGGCGGCGCTGACCCGGCTCGCCGAATGGTGCGGCCGCTACAGCCCATGGACCGCTCCCGATCATCAGCCCGGGGGTGCCCCGGGGGACTCTGGCGGCGTCAAGATCGAGATCACCGGCTGCGCTCATCTGTGGGGCGGCGAAGCGAAGCTGGCCGCCGACCTCGCGCGGCGCTTGGCGCGCCAGGGTATCGGGCATCGCATCGCAATCGCCGGCGGCGTAGGCGCCGCCTGGGCCCTGGCGCGCTTCGCGGCGGGCGCTGGCCAGCCGGCGCTGCCGGGGCCGGACGAGGAGCAGGGCGCGCTGGCATCGCTGCCAGTCGAAGCGCTGCGGCTCGACCCGGTCACCGTGGCCGGGTTACGCCGGGTCGGGCTCAGGCGGATCGACGAGCTCAGCGCGATGCCGCGCGATGCGCTCGCCCGCCGTTTCGGCGAACAGGTGGCGCGCCGCCTCGATCAGGCGCTTGGGCAATTGCCGGAGCCGCTGTCGCCGTTGGGCGAGGCGCCGGTCTGGCGGGTGCGCCTCAGCTTTGCCGAGCCGATCGCCGACCCCGCCGATCTCATCCGCGCGGCCGAGCAACTCGTCGATGATCTGGTTGTGCGGCTGGCACGCGAGGGAATGGGAGCGCGCCGGCTCGACCTCGCCTTTCATCGCGTCGACGGCCGGGTCGAGCATATCCGCCTCGGCACCGCCCGACCGAGCCGCGACCCCAAGCATCTCGCCGGCCTCGTCACGGCGCCGATCGAGACGATAGACCCCGGGCTCGGGGTCGAGGACATGATCCTGGCGGTCTTCGCGGTCGAGAAGCTGCCGGCCGAGCAGACCGGTTTCATCGGCGCGTCCGACACGGCGTCGGGCGGCATCGCCCCGCTGCTCGATCGCCTCGGCGCGCGGCTTGGGTTTGCCGCGCTCAGCCATATCGAGCCGTGCGAAAGCCACATCCCCGAACGCGCCTCGATTTGCGTGGCGGTGGGTGCAAGCGCACGCCCACCTCACCCTCCCCATCGCTTTGCGATGGGTCCCCTCCCTCTCCCCCCTGAAGGGCGGAGAGGGCAAGCGGGTGCCACTTCATCC
>JBGPTQ010000264.1:0-4095 GCA_041490725.1 Allostellaceae bacterium
AGCCAGTCCGAGCGGTGCCGCCAGATCCTCGCGCAACAGGCGCATCATCCCGACGAGGAAGGCGCCTCGCCTTACACGCGTTTGCCGATCTCGGCGCTGGTCGAGGCCGCCGGCGCGCTGTACCACGATCCGCGCATCCGGCTGATCTTCGCGACGACCGGCGAACCCGCCGACGCGGAGCCGCTGGTCCGCCGCAGCCCGGAGATCATGCACGGGCTCAACAACCTCGTGCAAAACGCGGTGCAATTCGCCCGCAGCGAGGTCAGCGTCACGATCCATTGGGACAAGACGAATGTCACGGTCGAGGTCGCCGATGACGGGCCCGGCTTTCCCGCCCATCTTCTCGGCCGGCTTGGCGAGCCCTACCTGTCGACCCGGGCCGGCGATTCGAACCATATGGGGCTGGGCATCTTCATCGCGCAGAGCCTTCTAGAGCGCAGCGGCGCGGAACTGACCTTCGACAATCTGGTCGAAGGCGGCGCCCATGTTGTCATTTCCTGGGATCGTGCCAAATTGGAGGCGGAGGCGCGACCCGATGTCGCGGCGGCGGCCGTTGGATCACCCGGGGGATCAGGTGGCGCCCAGCAAAGGAATGAGAGGCAACCGGCATGAATGCGATGGATCGACCCCAGCGGAGCATCGGCCCAGAGGCCGAGGCCACGTCGTTGCACGGCCTGCCCGAATCCGAGCGCACGCTGCTGATCGTCGACGATGATGCGCCGCTCTGCCAGCGCCTGGCGCGCGCGATGGAGCGGCGCGGGTTCGTCGTCGCGACCGCCGACGGGGTCGCCTCGGGGGTTGCCGCTGCGACCGCGCATCCGCCGGCCTTCGCGGTCGTCGATCTGCGCCTCGGCGATGGCAGCGGGCTCGAAATCGTCAGCGCATTGCGCGGCGCACGGCCGGGCGCGCGCATCGTCGTCCTGACCGGCTATGGCAACATCGCGACCGCGGTCGCCGCGGTCAAGGCTGGCGCCCTCGACTACCTGCCAAAACCGGCCGATGCCGACGCGGTCGAACGCGCGCTGCTCGCCAAGGAAGGCGAGAGCCCGGAGCCGCCCGAGGACCCGATGTCGGCCGACCGGGTGCGCTGGGAGCATATCCAGCGCATCTTCGAATTGTGCGAGCGCAACGTCTCGGAAACCGCGCGGCGCCTCAAAATGCACCGCCGCACCTTGCAGCGCATCCTCAGCAAGCACGCGCCGCGGAACTGACCCGGTGACGGAGCGCGGCGAGAACCTACCGCCCGACAGCACGCTCGACGCGACCGGGCTCTTGTGCCCGTTGCCGGTGCTGAAGGCGCGCCGCGCCTTGAAGGCGGTGCCGGCCGGCGGCATCCTCGAAGTCTTGGCGACCGATCCCGGCGCGACCAAGGATTTCGAGCATTTTTGCCGCACCACCGGCTGCGACCTCATTGAAGCGAGCGAACAGCCGGGCGGGATCCTGCGGTTTCGCCTGAGGAAACCGGGTTAGGGAGGCGTGCGATGGCGGCGTTGATCACGGCACCGCGGCTGATGGCGATCGGCGGCGGGGCGCTCGCGGAATTGCCCAATCTGCTGGCGCGGCTCGGCCTCGCGCGCCCGCTGATCGTCACCGACCCCTATATCGCCGGAAGCGGCATCCTGGAGCGGGCGACGGCGCTCTTCGACGCCGCGCGGATCCCCTGGTCGGTCTTTTCCGACACCGTCCCCGATCCGACGACCGCGGTGATCGAAACCGGCGTGGCGCGCCTCCAGGCGGGCGATTTCGACAGCCTCGTTGCAATCGGCGGGGGCAGCTCGATCGATACCGCGAAGGGGATGTCGGTGCTGTTCGCCAATGGCGGGCAGATGCGCGACTACAAGGTGCCGAACGAGATCCCGCTTGCCGGCCCGCCTGTTGTCGCGATCCCGACCACCGCGGGCACCGGCTCGGAGGTGACCCGCTTCACCGTCGTCACCGATACTGAAACCGACGAGAAGATGCTGATCGCCGGGCTCGCCTGCTGCCCCTCGGCGGCCATCGTCGACTTTGAGCTGACCCTGACGATGCCGCTGCGGCTCACGGCCGACACCGGGATCGACAGCCTGACCCACGCGATCGAAGCCTATGTCAGCCGCCGCGCCAACCCGTTCACCGATGGGCTGGCGAAGAACGCGATGGGCCTCATCGCCCGCAACATCCGCACCGCCTGCGCCGACCCGCAAAACCGCGCCGCGCGCGAGGCGATGATGCTCGGCGCGACGCATGCGGGGATGGCGTTTTCCAATGCGAGCGTCGCGCTGGTACACGGCATGAGCCGGCCGATCGGTGCGTTCTTCCATGTGCCGCACGGATTGTCGAACGCGATGCTGTTGCCCGAGATCACCGCCTTTTCGGCACCGGCGGCGCTCGAACGCTATGCCGACTGCGCCCGCGCGATGGGGGTGGCCGAGGAGGGCGAGGGCAGCCAGGCGGCGGTCGCGCGCCTCTTGGACGAGCTGCGCCGGCTCAACCAGGATCTGAAGGTGCCGAGCCCCAGCGCCTATGGCATCGAGCGCGCCCGCTACGACGAGCTGTTGCCGGTGATGACCAGCCAGGCGCTCGCCTCGGGCTCGCCCGCCAACAACCCGCGCGTGCCGACGAGCGAAGAGATCATCGAGCTCTATCGGCGGGTGTACGAGTAAGGGAAAAATTTCACAATGAGACCGCGAGGCGGTGAGAAGAACAGAATTTGGTGCGAGGCTAGCGCATCACATCCTCTCGCTGTCTCGCTGCCTCATTGTGATTAATCCAGCTTGACCTGGATCTCGGCGCCGACGAGGCGGATCGGGTAGGTCCTGAGGTCGTCGGTCACCGGTGGGCACAGCGCCTTGCCGGTTTGCACGTCGAAACGGCCGGCATGCAGCGGGCATTCGATCTCGCCCTTGTCGAGCCAGCCGTCGGACAATTTGGCATAGGCGTGGGTGCACACGTCATCGGTCGCATGGAGGGTGCCGTCGAGATCGTAGAGCGCGATCTCGCGCCCGGCGATGACCACGCCGAGGACCTCGCCCTCGGCGAGATCGCCACGGTTGGCGGCCTTGACCCAGCCGGTTTCGTCGGTGGCCATGTCTCCCCCAATTCCTCACATTCAAGGGTCATTCCCGCGAAAGCGGGAATCCAGGAACCAGAGGTCTTGTCGCTTGCCCTGGACCCCCGCTTTCGCGGGGGTGACGATAACCTGCAAAATGCCCGAAGTTGAGTCGGCGTTCTATCCCGTCGTATCCGGCGAGAACGCCTTGAGGGCGGGGCCTGGGTGGCTCAGGCGCGCGCGGCAACCCTGGGGGCGCGTGCGAGAAACGCCGGGAGATCGTCGCCAAAGCCGACGATCCGACGCTCCGGCTGCGCTGGATTACGGGGCTGCGCCGCCAGCTCTGCGGCCGGCTGCGCAAACACCGCCACGGCGGGTTCGGCGATGTCATGTCGCGGCTCGGCTTGCACCGCACGCTCGCGCCGCGGGCGAGCTTCGCCGTGACCGTGACCGTTACCGCGACGCGGCGGTCGCGCCCCGGTCGGTTCGGCCGGTTTCGGCGTGATGCGTCTGGCCGGCGCGGCCCGTTCCGACGCAACGCGTGTCGCCGGCGCGCGGCGGCTGCGGCCGCCGCGACGATCGCCGCCCGTGAAATCGAGCTCGGCAGGCGCGATATCGGCCACCCTCTCGATCGGGATCTCCTTGCCGATCAGCTGTTGGATCGCGGCGACGGCCTTGCCGTCTTCCGGCGCGGCCAGGGTCAGCGAGCGGCCTTGCCGGCCGGCGCGCCCGGTGCGCCCGATGCGATGGATGTAATCCTCGGCGTGGTAGGGCACGTCGAAATTGAAGACATGGCTGAGGCCCTCGATATCGAGGCCGCGCGCCGCGACATCGCTGGCGACCAGGAGCCGGATCTCGCCATTCTTGAAGCGCTCGAGGGTCTCGGTCCGCTTTGGCTGCGGCATGTCGCCGTGCAGCGCCGCGGCGTCGAGGCCGGAGCGCGACAGCGAGCGCTGCAGGATGTCGACGTCGCGCTTGCGGTTGCAGAATATCAGCGCGTTCTTGACGTCTTCGCTGGCGATCAGCCGGCGCAACGCCTCGCGCTTGTCGCCCGAGGCCACGACGAC
>JBGPTQ010000265.1:0-4087 GCA_041490725.1 Allostellaceae bacterium
CCTATCCGGAGGCGATAAGCCAATAATGGTCAACTATTGTGAACCCCCGTTGTGCCGCCTTCCGCCATCCCGGAGCGGCGATGGTCATCCGAAACGTTATCAACAATTTTTAACGTTTACTCTTCGGAAACCCTCCGGCAGACCGCGAACCCGCGGACCCGCTGCGTCCGTCCGGGGGCGGGGATGACGGGTTTAGAGCGTGATATAACTTGACCGGAAGCCGCCCTAACCGATTGAAAAGCCTGGTGGGCGCGACAGGGATTGAACCTGTGACCCCTACGATGTCAACGTAGTGCTCTCCCGCTGAGCTACGCGCCCTGGGCCCGGTGTGCCGAACGGGGCGAGGGTGTAGCGGAAATGCCGCCAGGGAGCAAGGCTAGGGCAAGGGAGGCCCAGGGGCGAATGACTAGCCGCCTCAGACCTCGATCTCGGGCTGCACCGTCGCGGTGAAGGAGGGGCGCCGCGCGATCTCGTCGAGAAAGGCCGAGAGGCGCGGCCGGCCCGGGCGCCACGCCCCAGATCTTGTGGCGGCGGGCGGTGTTTTCGAGCGCCGCGCCGAGCACGATCTGCCCGGCATCGATCGGTCCCTGGTAATGGCCATCGCCCAGCGCGGCCTCGAACGCATCGGCGGCGCGCTCGGCCCGCGCGGTCTCGAGCGCGATGACCCCGGGCGCCTTGAGGCCGAAGCGCAGCTCGCGGTTCCACACGGTGACCGCATCGAGAAAAGCATAGGCCCGCCCAGTCTCGGCGAGAATCTTCCAGCCGTCCGAGCCGTCCATCGGCAACAACCGGCGGCCGCCGTGCTGGGTGTCGAGATAGAGCAGCACCAGGAGGCTTTCGTTGAGGATCGTGCCGTTGTCGAGCTGTAGGCTCGGCACCTTGCCGCCGGGGTTGTAGGCCAGGAGCGTCGAGTTCGGATCGCGCAGCGTGACCTCTTCCTCGGCGATTTGGGCAATGAGCCCGGTCTCGCGCAGCACCACCCGGATGATCCGCGCATAGGGCGAGCCCGCGGCGTAGAACAGCTTCATTGCGCAATCCCCTCTCTCGACGACGCTTCTCGATCTATCATCCGCGGCGGGCGCGCGGCAACGAGAAGCCACCCCCCTTCTTGTCATACCGGCGCAAGCCGGTATCCATGGCGGGGATGGATCCCGGCCTCCGCCGGGATGACAAGGGAGACGCGGCATGGCCTGGGACATCCTGATCCGCGGCGGCACGGTGATCGACGGCTCGGGCCGCGCGGGGGAGAGCGCCGACATCGCGATCGCGGATGGCCGGATCGCCCGCATCGGCCCGGCCCTCCCGGGCGAGGCGGCCCGAACCATCGACGCTGCGGGGCTCGCGGTGACCCCGGGCTTTATCGACATCAAGACCCATTCCGACTTCACCCTGCCGATCAACCCGAAGGCCGAAAGCAAGGTGCGCCAGGGGGTGACGACCGAGATCATCGGCCATTGCGGCTTTTCGGTCGCGCCGGTGCTGCCGGGCAAGGCGCAGATGCTCGCCGACTATCTGAGCGGCGGGGCGCCGTGGCTGCCGTTCCGCGAAGTGAGCTTTCCCGACTATCTCGACACATTCCCCAAAGTCGCGGTCAATGCCGGCATGCTGGTTGGCCACAACACATTGCGGCTGATGGCGATGGGGCTCGACGACCGCGCGCCGAGCAGCGCCGAGCTCGACCAGATGATCGCGCTCCTGGACGAGGGCCTGCGCGCCGGCGCGCTCGGCCTCTCGACCGGCCTCTTCACCCCGCCCGGCAGCTTTGCCGAGCCCTCCGAGATCATGGCGCTGTGCGCGGTCGTGGCGCGTCACCGGGCCGGCTATTTCACCCATATCCGCGACGAATCGAACAGGGTGCTGGAGGCGGTCGAGGAGGCGATCGCGGTCGCCCGCGCCTATCCGATCCATGTCGAGATCGTCCATCTGAAATGCTCTGGGATCGACAACTGGGGCAAGGCCGGCGCGATCCTCGCGCGCATTGCGCGAGCGCGCGCCGAAGGTTGCGACATCGATTGCGACGCCTACCCCTATGCCGCCGGCGCCAACCCGCTCAAAAACCTGCTGCCGCCCTGGGTGCAGGTGGGCGACAACGCGGCGATGCTGGCGCGGCTCGCGCTGCCGGAGATTCGCGCCCGCATCGAAGCCGAGATCGCCGATCACGGGCTCAACAATTGGGGCCGCATCCCGTCCTGGGAGGCGGTGCAGGTCTCGATCTCGCCGAACCTGCCGCAGCATGCCGGCAAGACGATCGCCGCGCTCGCCGCTGCGCGCGGCGTCGATCCGATCGACCTCGTCTGCGACGTGCTGATCGAGGATAACGGCGCGACCCGGGTGCTGATCACCTCGATCTCGGAAGACGACATCCGCACGATCGTGCGCTCGCCCACCGCGCTCGTCGGCTCCGACGGCAATTGCGTCGCCGATTACGGGATTGTCGGCCAGGGCCTGCCGCACCCGCGCTTTTACGGCACCTTTCCGCGGATCATCGGCCATTACGTGCACCATGAGCAGCTTCTGCCGCTGGAGCAGGCGGTTCACAAGATGACCGGCGGCTCGGCGCGCGCCTTGAAGCTGCGCGACCGGGGCCTCCTCGCCGAGGGCTACCGCGCCGATGTCGCGATCTTCGATCCCGCCGATTTCCGCGACCGGGCGACCTATGCCGAGCCGCACCGCTATCCCACCGGCGCGCGCACCAGCGTTATCGTCAACGGGGTCGTCGTCGTTGACAACGCGGTCCATACCGGCGCGACCCCGGGCATGGTGCTGCGCCGCGGCGCGGATGGCCGGGTCGGAGATCAGTAGGATGGGCTGAGCGCAGCGAAGCCCATCAGATGGCGCACTTGCTTCACAACCGATGGGTTTCGCTGCGCTCAACCCATCCTACGGCACTGAGTGTTAGCGCATCGGGTTCGGCGGTGGGGTGGCGGAGGCGGCGGGCAGGGTGGCGCGCGCCTCGTCGACTGCGGCGACCTGCTTCAGGATCAGCTCGCCCGGCACGATGATCGTCTGCCGGGCGCCCGAATGCGCGGTGAAGCTGATGGCGAGCCCCGCCAGCTTCCCCTTGACGCTCGCCCGCAGCAATGTCTCCGGCAAGACGGCGGCGAATTCCTCGGCATAGGAGCAGCCGTTGTCGCAGGTGATCTTGTTCGTGCTGATCGCGATGAAGCGCAGCGCCTGGCCTCGGCTGTCGCGCACCGCCACCCAGTTGCGCTCGGCGCCGAAATAGCTGTCCTCGACATAAAGCTGGTGCGCGGTCTCGCCATTCCGCGTGTCGAGCCAGCTGCGCAGGGCATAGAAATTGGTGCCCGAGACGCCGAGGAACGGCTCGGCATGCGCTCGTTGGGGACCGACCAAGGCGATAAACCGGCCGCCCGGCTCGGTCGACCGGGTGACCGCGGTCGCCGGCTGGACGCTCGGCGGCGGCGCGCTCGCCAGGGTTCCGCAACCGGCCAGCACCATCAGCAGGGAAGCTGCCGCGACGAGGGTAATCGGGGTCTTCATCGCCGGTCAGCCGAGGGTCGACGCATTGTCTTCGCCGAGCGCCGGCGCGGCTTTGGCGAAAGGCGGGCGGATGCCGTCGAAGGAGAGCGGCAGGCCGACGAGACCGAGCGCACTGCCCGGCCGGCGCTGGATCATGCCGAGCGCCCGGGTCTGCGCATCGGCGACGACCTGGTCGAGCGTGTGGAGCGGTCCGTGCGGGATGCCCGCGCCCTCGAGCAGGTCAGCCCAATGCGCGACCGGCTTCGCCCTGAAGATATCGGCGAGGATCGCGACCAGCTCGGCGCGATGCACGACGCGGTCCTGGTTGCTGCGAAAGCGCGGGTCTTCGGCAAGGCCCGGCCGGCCGAGCGCGGCGCAGAGGCGGCGGAACAGATTGTCGTTGCCGGCCGCCACCATCATGTCGCCGTCGGCGGCGGCGAAGGCCTGATAGGGTACGATCATATCGACCCCCGAGCCGTGCCGCGCCGGGATCTTGCCGTCAGCCAGATAGCCGGCGAGCGGGATCGCCATCCAGGCGAGCGCGGTCTCGTAGAGCGAGGCGTCGACGATGCCGCCCTTGCCGGTATGCCCGCGCTCCTGCAACGCG
>JBGPTQ010000266.1:0-4086 GCA_041490725.1 Allostellaceae bacterium
CGCCTTGCGAGATTTCGACATGGCCTTTGGCCACGGTGAGCGCCAGCTGATCGTCGTATTCGACCTCGTCGGCCTGGAAGACGATGGGCGCGTTCCTGTCCTCTTTTTTTTGGCCGCCCTTCGTCAAGTCCGCCAAGCTTGGGGGGGCGGCGAGCAGCAAGGCAAGGATCGCGCCGACCACAGCGAGGGTCGTGCGTTCGGGCAACCGTCGGTGGCCAGGTTGGGAGGAACCTGTCATGCGCCGTCTTCAAGCCGGAACGGGGTCGGTGGTCGGTGGTATCGCGAGAGCGACCTTTGGCAGCCGTACGAGATGAGAAACCGTGGTGTCATCCGTCCTCGAGGTGAAGCAGCATCGAGGTACCGAAGATCATGCTTACCCCAGCCGGGGCCCAGGCCGCCAGCAGGACCGGGATCTTGGCCGACAGGCCGAGGGCGAACACGATATCCGACAGGAAATACAACAGGAAGCCAGCAACGCCGCCGCTGACGATCAGCATCGCTGCGCCGCCACGCCGCTGCATGCGCAGGCTGAATGTCGCCGCGACCAGCACCATTGCACAGAACAGGAAGGGCCGCGCCAGCAGAATATTGAAGTGCAGGCGGTGGCGCTGCGCCGAGAACCCCGATTGCTCGAGCAGGGTGATGAAACCAGGCAACTCCCAGAACGACATCGTATCGGGCGAGGCAAGGCTTTCCTCGATCTTGCTCGCGGTCAAGCTGGTCGGCAGGCGCAGCTCGCCGAACGGTTCCGGCGGCTCGCCTAGGCGGAACCGCTGACCATCCTCGATCACCCAAAATCCGCCGTCGAGCCGCGCCGCGCGCGCCTCGATCCGTGAGGTGAATTCGGAAAGCCGGTTCAGAAAATACACGCTCACATTGCGCAGCAGCAGCTGCGGCGAGGTCAACTTTTCGCCATGAAAGACGATTTGCCCGCCGCCGGCGTCGCTTTGGCGCAGCCACAGGCCGGCATTCGACAGGCTGAGCGGGTCGCCGGCCTGGCGCAGGACGCGATTGTCGAGCTTCTCATAGCTGGCTTCCATCGCCGCGGCGATCGGGTTGAACAGCGTGACGGCGACGACCCCCACCAGCAACGCAACCAGGATCGCGGGGGTCAGGAAGCCCCAAACCGAAACCCCGGCGGCGCGGGCGACGACAAGCTCGTTGCTGCGGGTCAACCGCCAGAAGGCGAGCATCGTGCCGAACAGGATCGCAAACGGCATCACCTCCTGCGCCGTGTGCGGCAGCTTCAACGCCGCCATTTCCAGCAACACACCCCAACTGGCCTGGGCTCGCGTACCGCCGCGCCGGATCAGTTCGACGTAGTCGAGCAGGAAGGTCACGCTGACCATCGCGCCGAATACGCCGCAAAACCACGCGAAGTACTGGCGGGCGATATAAGCGGACAGGGTCCTAGCGAGGTGCACCGGAAACCGCCTCCCGATCGCGGCTGGTTAGCGCGTTGCCGGCGCAAGCCGCCAGAAGCCGAGCTTGATCCCGCCGAACAGCAGGACTCCAAACCCCAACACCAACGGCAAGAGGTCGGTCAAATACATCAGCGGGATTGCCGCAACATGGCGGCTCGCCACGTTCTTGACGCCGAGATCGAGCCCCTGGAAGAGAAAGGCCAGCGCGATCGCCAGCAGCACCCGGCTCATCTGGCCCCGGCGGTTCAGTTCGCCGGGCAACAGACAAGCAAGCGGGATCATCACAAAGCTGAAAACCGAGAGCGGCACGACGAGGCGCTGGTGTCCCTCGACGAGAAAACTGTAGCGGGTCGACGGGTCCAAATCCGCTGGCGGCCAAAATAGTTCGCCCAGAAAGCGCTCCTGTCCGTCGCGAAAGCGGACCACGGGAGCATCGCGCAGCATGTCGAGATCAAGCGTGTAGCGCTCGAAGGTCAGCACCGAAAGCTTTCCGCTCGCGCGGTCAAAGCGTTGGCGACTGCCGTTTACCATGATGATGCGCGAGCCCTGGGCGCTGTTGGCAAAGGCGCCCCGCTCGGCCAGGATCGTGATCGGTTGTTGCGGCTCGCGGTCGTCATTGACCAACAGGCCGATGACCTCGCCGCGCTCGTTGCGGCCTCCGATATAGATCGTCAGCTTGTCCGAAATCGTCGTAAACGCCCCTTCCTGCAGCAAGGCCGACACGAAGCGGTTGCGGATCTCGAATTGCAAATCCTTGAATTCGCGGTTGGAGGCGGGCAGGAAATAGGCCGACAGGCTCATCAAGGCGAGGAAGGCGAGCCCGGCGAGAATGAAAACCGGCCGGGCGAGCACGAGCGGGCCGAGGCCGGCGGCGCGCATCACGACGAGTTCGCTTTCCGAAGTCAACCGGTTGAAAACAAAGAGAACAGCGATGAAGGCGCCGATCGGCAGCACGATGTCGAGGAAGCGCGGCAGGATTAACAGCGCCAGATAAAGAAATAGCTCGACCGACAAGCCGCGGTTGACGATCAGGTCGACCAGGCGCAGCGATTGGGCGAGCCACACCGCGGCACTGAGCGCCGCGGTGACGAGGATCATCATGCTGAGGCATTGCCGCAGGATGTAGCGGTCGAGGCTCGTCATCGGCGGCGGATCATAGGGGGGCGGATACCGCATCGCCATAGCTTTCGGGGCTTTCGGGGCTTTCGGGAGCTTTCGGGCCGCCGCGCAGTCGCCTTGCCGCAAGCTCTCGCACGGCGGCATTGACTCGTGGCGGCGCTGCGTCTATCGCGCCGGGAACAGGAGATCGCTTACTCGGAGTTGCTTGATGAAGATCAGTTTCGCCGAATTTGCGCCGCCACGCTCGGGCGCTGTCGTCGTCGGCGCGTGGGAGGAGCGGGCGTTGAACGCCGCGGCGCGGCAGCTCGACGAGGCGACCGGCGGCGCGGTCAGTCGCGCCGTCGCCGCGGCGCCCCGGTTCGATGGCAAGAAGAACGAGCTGATCGCGATCATCGGCCCGCCCAACCTGGCGCTCAGCCGCATCGTCGTGGCTGGTCTCGGCAAGCCCGATGCGGTGGATGCCCGGCTGTTGCAGGATCTCGGCGGCACCCTCGTCGCCCATCTCAACAGCGCCGGCGAGAGCGAGGCCACCTTTGCGCTCGATCTCGGCGACGGCGCGCCGCTGAAGCCGGAAGATGCCGCCGCCCATCTCGCTTTCGGCGCCGAGCTGCGCTCCTATCGCTTCGACAAGTACCGCACGACGCAGAAACCCGAGCAGAAGCCCTCGCTCGCCGGCATTACCGTCGCAACCGAGGCGCCGAGCGCCGCAAAAGAGGCTTATCGCGCGCTCGGCTGCACCGCGCAGGCGGTCTTTTTTACCCGCGATCTGGTGTCCGAGCCGGCCAACACGCTTTACCCGGAGACGCTCGCGCAACAGGCCGCCGCGCTCACTGAATTCGGCCTTTCGGTCGAGATCCTCGACGAAGACCGCATGCGCGAACTCGGCATGGGGGCATTGCTCGGGGTCGGCCAAGGGAGCGTCCGGCCGTCCCGCGTCGTCGTCATGGAATATCGCGGCGGGGAAGCGGGCAGCCCGCCGCTCGGCTTCATCGGCAAGGGGGTCACCTTCGACACCGGCGGCATCTCGATCAAGCCCGCCGCCGGCATGGGCGAGATGAAATGGGACATGGCCGGGGCCGGCGTGGTGATCGGGCTGATGCGCCTCCTCGGGGCGCGGCGCGCCAAGGTCAACGCGGTTGGCATCGTCGGCCTCACCGAGAACATGCCGTCGGGCAATGCGCAGCGCCCGGGCGACATCGTGCGCTCGCTGTCGGGACAGACGATCGAGGTCTTGAACACCGATGCCGAGGGCCGGCTCGTCCTCGCCGACGTGCTGTGGTACTGCCAGGACCGCTTCAAGCCGAAGCTGATGATCGATCTCGCCACGCTGACCGGTGCGGTGATCATCGCGCTCGGCCACGATCACGGCGGGCTGTTCGCCAATGACGATGGGCTGGCCGACCGCCTGATCGCGGCCGGCAAGGCGGTCGGCGAGCCCCTGTGGCGGCTGCCGCTCGCCGACAGCTACGACCGCGCGATCGACAGCGATGCCGCCGATGTCAAGAATATCGCCAGCGATCGCGCCGCCGGCAGCATCATCGGC
>JBGPTQ010000267.1:0-4076 GCA_041490725.1 Allostellaceae bacterium
AACCCGGCGGCCAACGCCGAGACCCTGCGCGGCGGCTGGCTCCATACCGGCGATCTCGGCAGCATCGACGAGGACGGGTTTTTGACGCTGCGCGACCGCTCCAAGGACATGATCATATCAGGCGGCAGCAACATCTATCCGCGCGAGATCGAGGAGGTGCTGCTGCGCCATCCCGACCTCGTCGAAGGCGCAATCGTCGGCCGGCCGCACCCCGAATGGGGCGAGGAGGTCGTCGCCTTCGTCGTGGCGAAGGCGGGCGCGACAGTGACAGAGGCCGCGCTCGACCGGCTCTGCCTCGATCACATCGCCCGCTTCAAGCGCCCGCGCCAATACCGCTTTGTCGACTCGCTGCCGAAGAACAATTACGGCAAGGTGCTGAAGACCGAGCTGCGCCGCCGGTTGGCCGAGCCGGGCCAGGATGAAACGCAGTCGTCATTCCCGCGGAAGCGGGAACCCAGGGGCGACGCATCATCGCTCGCCCTGGACCCCCGCCTTCGCGGGGGTGACGATGAGAGCGGCAGCGGAGGAAAAGGATGACGATGTTGCAAGATAAGGTTGTGCTGGTGACCGGCGCCGGCGCCGGGATCGGGCATGCCATCGCGCTCGCCATGGCGGAGAACGGTGCGACCGTGGCCGCCGCTGATATCGACCTCGCCGCGGCGCAGCGCACCGCGGCTGAGGCCGCGGGCAGCAACCGGCGGGCGATCGCGATCGAGGCCGATTGCGGCGACGTTGCCAGCATCGACGCGATGGTCGCGCGCACGATTGCCGAATTGGGTCGGCTCGACGTCATCGTCAACAATGCCGGGGTCACCCGCTACGCCTACATCATGGATCTGACCGAGGCGGATTGGGACCGCATCCACCGGGTCAACGCCAAGGGCGTGTTCTTCTGCCTGCAACGCGCCGCGCGCGAGATGATGCAAACCGGCGGCGGGCGGATCATCAACATCGCCTCGATCAGCGGTCGCGGCTATGCCGGCGCCTCCAACGCCGCCTATGCCGCGAGCAAGGGCGCGGTGATTTCGCTGACCAAGATGGCCGCCCAGCAGCTCGGCCGCTACAACATCAACGTCAACGCGATCTGCCCGGGCGTCACCCGCACCGAGCTTGGCGCGCGCAACGCCGCGACCCGCGCATCCGAGCGCGGCATCACCGTCGAAGAGCTCCAGGCCGAGCAGGAGGCGGGAATTCCGATCCGGCGCGCCAATACGCCCGAGGACATCGCGGCGATGGCGGTCTTCCTCGCCTCGCCCGGCGCGCGCAACATCACCGGCCAGTCCTACAACGTCGATGGCGGCCTGGTGCCGAGCTGAACGCGCGCCACAATTTTTGTAGGATGGGTTGAGCGCAGCGAAACCCATCAGAATTCACAATGAGGCAGTGAGGCACGGAGGCCCCCACGGCGCGGGACTCTCATTGCCTCACCGCCTCATTGTGAATCGAATTGATGATGGGTTTCGCTTCGCTCAACCCATCCTACGGACTACAGTCGCCGTCAATTCCGCCACAGAGGAGAACGCCATGCCCGAGGGAGCGACAACCGACCTTTTCGAGACGATGAGCACGATGCGGGCGATGCGGCGGCTGAAGCCGGATCCGGTGCCCGACGCGTTGATCAACAAGATTTTGCAGGCCGGGCAATGGGCGCCGAGCGGTGGCAACACCCAGCGCTGGCGCTTCCTGGTGGTCAAGGACCCCGAGGTCAAGAAGAAGGTGCAGGTCTATTATAAGCGCCTGTACGACGAGACGGTCGGGCCGCGCTACGCGACGAGCGCGCCGCCGCCGGGCTCCGACCCCGAGCGTTACAAGCGCCAGAACGCCGCAGTCCAATACCTGACCGACCATTACCACGAGGCGCCGGTGTGGATCGTCGCCTGCCTCGAAGACGGCGAGAACCCGGGCCGCACCGCCGGCTCGTCGATCTATGGGGCGGTGCAGAACATGTGCCTGGCGACGCGGGCGCTCGGCCTCGGCACGACGCTGACGACGCGGCATACCGGCTACGGCAAGGAGGTCGATGCGATATTCGGCCTGCCGCCGGGCGCCCATTCCTACGCGATCCTGCCGATCGGCTGGCCGATGGGCCGGTTCGGGCCATTGGGCCGCGGGCCGCTCAAGGATGTCGTATACGGGGACCAGTGGGGCAAGCCCTACCAGGGCCTCTAACCAACCGAGAGGGAGAGGATCATGCCTCGTGTAGCGCCGGTTACCGGTAAGGCCGACGTCGCGGCCGAATTTCACCCGGTCGTTGACGACGTTTTGAGCGTGTTCGGCCAGATCCGCGGGCCGTTCAGCATGCTGCTGCACAGCCCGCCGCTCGCCGAGAGGATGCTGCAGTTCGTCAAGTTCAACCGTGGCGGCACCGTCGTCGAGGCGCGGCTGCTCTCGCACGCGATCCTGGCTTCGGTGCGCGAGCGCGACGCCCATTATGTCTGGGCCGCCCAGGTCGGCGCCGCACGCCGCGCCGGGGTGCCGGAAGCGACGATCGACATCTTGCGCGCCAAGGGCGATCCCGGCTCTCTTGGCGAGGACGAGCGCGACATCGTCACCTACACCCGCCAGCTGGTGCGCAGCAACCGGGTCGACCAGGCCTTGTTCGACCGTTTGCAGAAACGGCACGGGACGCAGTGGCTGGTCGAGCTGACCGCCGCGGCCGGCTATTTCGGCATGCTGTCCGGCGTGGTCAACGCCTTCGAGGTGGCGGCCCCGCCCGACGGCGACAAACTGCCGGCCTGATTTCGTCACCCCCGCGAAGGCGGGGGTCCAGGGCGAGCGACGGTGTCTTTGCCGCCCTGGATTCCCGCTTTCGCGGGAATGACGCTTGAGGTGTTCAAAGGAGCGGAAAGATGGATTTCGGCGTCTTCATGTTTCACACCGATTATTCAATGCCGATCGTCGATCAGGCGCAGGCATGCGAGGCGCGCGGCTTCGAGTCGCTGTGGGCGCCCGAGCACTCGCACATTCCGCTGACCCGCAAAACGCCGTTCCCGGGCGGCACCGAACTGCCGAAGATGTATTACGATGCGATGGATCCGTTCGTGATCCTGACCGCCGCGGCGGCGGCGACCAAGAAATTGAAGCTCGGCACCGGCGTCTGCCTGGTCATCCAGCGCGATACGATCCAGACCGCCAAATCAGCCGCCTCGCTCGACCAGGTGTCGGGCGGCCGGTTCCTCTTCGGCATCGGCGGGGGCTGGAACCAGGACGAGATGGAGGATCACGGCACCGTCTACGCCACCCGGTTCAAGCGGATGCGCGAACAGGTCGAGGCAATGCGTGAGATCTGGACCAATTCGAAGCCGGAATATCACGGCGAAATCGTTGACTTCCCGCCGATGATGACCTGGCCGAAACCGGTGCAGCAACCGCTGCCGATCATCGTCGGTGGCGCCTTCCCGCATGCCGCGCGGCGCGCGGTGCGCTACGGCAACGGTTGGATCCCGATCGCCGGCCGCGCCAATTACGGCAGTTTCGACGAGTATTTCCCTGTTTATAAGCAGATGCTGGCCGAGGCCGGACGCAGCCTCGCCGACGCGCCGATCACGATGTTCGGCGCCGCCGAGAACTATGACCAGCTGATGCGCTATCGCGAACTTGGGGTGGCGCGGGTCGTCGCCGGGCTGCCGCCGGAAAATTCCGACAAGACCCTGCCGGTCCTCGACCGCTGGGCCGAGCTGATCGGCAAAGTCAATTCGTGAGGGAAAGCTGCCGCCGGCCTCGCCGAACAGCTTTTCGCTGCGTTTCTGACCGGCCGGCTAGACGGCTCGCCGCTCCAGCTGGGTTTCGCGGACCACCCGTTCGTGCCCGTCGGTCTTGCTTTTGATGCGGTATTGGGGCGTGTTGCCCTCTTCGGGCAGCAGCCGCACGACTGTATAGCGACCGCGCGCCGAGCCGTCATCGCGCCGATCGGGCGAAAAGTGGACGGCTTGGCCGACCGCGAATTTGTGTTCGGCCATGTTCTCCTCCGGCAAAACCGGCGCCGCCCGCATACCCCAAACGCCGAGGGGCAGCGGGCGGCGCGCGGCGAGGTCGGAACTATTCCGCGCGGAGGTTTACCGCCGAGGTCTTGCCCT
>JBGPTQ010000268.1:0-4076 GCA_041490725.1 Allostellaceae bacterium
CCATCAGCCCGACCGGCGGCGTGCCCGGCGGCTGGATCGGCAGGGTGATCGCGCAGCGGTCGAGAAAGTTGATGACCGACGGGATGCGCAGGATCGCCGCGTTGAGGTGCCGGTAATCGTCGTCGCGCTCGAAGGCGGCGATCGGCGGCGCGGTGATCGCCACGGTCGGCATCAACAGCGCGTCGAAATCGGTGGTGCGCGGCGCGATCCGTGCGATCAGATCGGCCCGCGCGGCGCGCAAATTGATGTAGTCGACCGCATTCATGCCGCTGGCGCGCTCGATGCGCGTGCGCACGCGCGGGTCGTAGTCGGCGCCGCGCCGCGCCAAGAGCGGCTGATGCCAGGCATAAGCCTCGATCGGGGCAAAACCGCCGGCGGCGTTGATCGCCGGGATTTCGTTCAGCTCGGCGAGCGCCAGATCGACGATCCGCGCGCCGGCGCGCGACAGGGAAGCGCAGGCATCGGCAAAGGCGCTCGCCACCTCGGGCGCCAGCCCCTCCAGAACAAAGCCTTGCGGTACGCCGAGCCGCAGCCCCTCGACCGGCACCGGCGGCGGAACCTCGGGCATGTCGCCCGCCATCACCGCGTCGGCGATGGCGCAGCAGGCGACGCTGTTGGCTAAGGGGCCGATCGAATCGAGGGTCGTCGATAGCGGGATCACCCCGTCGCGCGGGATGCGGCTCTGCGTCGGCTTGAAGCCGACGATGCCGCACAGTGCCGCCGGGATGCGCACCGACCCGCCGGTATCGCTGCCGATTGCGACGATGGCGGCGCCGTCGCCGACCGAGACCGCCGCACCCGAGGACGAGCCGCCGGGGATCAGCGCGCGGTCATGGGGGTTCCCCGGCGTGCCGTAATGCGGATTGATGCCGATTCCGGAAAAGGCGAATTCGGTCATGTTGGTGCGGCCGATAAGGACAGCTCCGGCCGCGCGCAGCCGGGCGACGACCGGCGCGTCGCGCTCTGCCGGCGGCCGATCGTCGAGTGCCTTTGAGCCGGCCAGGGTAGGCTCGCCCGCGACATCGAAGAGGTCCTTGATCGAGACCGGCAATCCGGCGAGCGGCGAGGCGACATAACCCGCTTTGCGCAAGCGGTCCTGGGCGTCGGCGGCGGCGCGGGCGTTGTCGGCGTAAACCTTGACGAAGCTGCGCGCGCCTTCGCCCGCCGGGTCGGCGATCGTCGCCAGCGCCGCCTCGATCAGCGCCCGGCTGGAGGTACGCCCGGCCATCAGATCCGCGGCGAGGCTCAGGACCGTCGGCTTGTGCGGAGCGGCAGGGGGCATCGCATCCTCTCCAATTCTCGTCGCTGCTATCTTATCTCGCCGATCGGCGGCATGTGGAGCACGCCGGGATCGCCAATTAGCGTTGCGATGCCGGAGAGCAATGCGCTGCCGGCCATCATGCCCTGGGAAGCGGCCGGGGAGGCGGCATCGCTGTCGCGGTCGGCATTGGACAGCCGATCGTAAATCAGCTCGAACACGCTTTTCTCGCGCGGGAAGACGGCGAGCTTGAACGGCTTGTCGGCCGGGATCTTGGCGGCCTCCTTGGCAAGGCGGAGCGCGACGTCGTAGCCGCCGAGCGCGTCGACCAGACCCTTCTCCTTGGCCTCTTCGCCCGACCACACCCGTCCCTTGGATGCCGCCTCGACCTGTTCCTCTGAGAGATGCCGCCCGGTGGCGACGTGCGCCTTGAAGCCGCGATAGATCGTGTCGAGAAACGCGTCGAGCCGTTCGCGGCCGGCGGGCGAGAAATCCTCGAACACGCTGAACATTGCCGCATTGGCGCCGCGCTCGGCCGAATCATCGGTGATGCCGAGCTTTTGCAATAGCTCGGTGACGACGAGCTTGCCGGCGAGGACCCCGATCGACCCGGTCAGCGTGGCCGGCTCGGCGACGATCTTGTCGGCCGGAGCGGCGATGTAATACCCGCCCGAGCCGGCGACATCGCCCATCGACACGATGACCGGCTTGCCGTGTTCGCGCGCCCGCACGACCTCGCGCCAGATCGTCTCGGAGGCGACCGCCGAGCCGCCGGGGCTGTCGATGCGGAAGAGGATCGCGCGCACCTCGGAATCGTCGAAGGCCTGGCGGAAGGCGCGGCCGACCTCGCGCGCGCTGACCTCGGCATCGCCGATCAGCGGGGTCGGCGTGCCGCCGCCTTTGGTGACCAGACCGGTGGCGTAGATCAGCGCGATCGTCGGGCCGGCGTCGTGCGGGTGCCCGGCGCCGTCGAGATAGCGCGACACCGTGACGAGTTCGGCGCCGGACCCGGCGCGCTCGCGCGCCCGGGTGAGCGCCTCGTCGCGATAGCCGATGCGATCGACGAGCCGCGCCGCCTTTGCCTCATCGGCGATCAGGGGTCCGCGGTCGATCAGCGCGGTGACCTGCGGCTCCGACAGCTTCCTGGCGCTGGCGATGCCGCGCACGATCTGCCCGAAGGTCACGCGCAGCAGATCCTCGACCTGCTCGCGATGCGGCGGGGTCATCGCGGTTTCTGTGAGGCTGTTCGTCGCGGTCTTGTATTCCTCGCGATGGGCGAAGCTGGGGACGATGCCGAGCCGGTCGAGCGCGCCGCGAAAGAACGGGATTTCGCTGTGCAGCCCAATCAGGCCGAGCGATCCCAGCGGCTGCAGCCAGATCTCGTCGAACGCGGTGGCGAGATAATAGGGCCGGGTGCCGGGGCCGAACTCGCCGAAGCTGTCGGTGAAGGCGATCGCGAATTTGCCTTTCGCGCGGAAATCGCGAATCGCATCGCGCAATTCCTGGCAGGTGGCGAGCCCGAGCGTGTCGCCGCCAAGCCGGGCGTACAGACCTTTCACCCGCGCATCGTTGCCGGCGCGCTCAAGCGCATCGAGAAAATCGCGCAGGGTATCCTTGCCGCCGAAGACGAGCTCCGACAGCGGACCCTGGCTCGCTCCCTTGGCGAGGCCGCGGCTGAGCTCGGCGTTCAGCACGATCGTGTCGGGGAGGGCCGGCCCGCTGGCGGTAAGGCGCCATACCAGGACGCCAACCCCGATGAATGCGAGAACCGTCACGATGCCGATCGCAGCGAAGAACCTGAGCACAAAGCGGCGCATGGCGCGTTCCTCGGAAAAATCCGCTGGGGGCGATCTTAGAGGGTGACGGAAATCAATCCAATGTTTTCAATGTATTATGATTCCTGCTCGTCATTCCCGCGAAAGCGGGAATCCAGGGGCGGCGAGGATGTCAGCGGTTGCCCTGGACCCCCGCTTTCGCGGGGGTGACGATAACCCATTGAACTGGCGAACTTCATCTGGAGACAGACTCTTATCTTTCCGGCTTCTAATGCGCGAACCGTTCAAGATCGCGCCCGGGGGTGCTACATAAGGCGACAGCACAGGAGGTGACGATGGATGACAAGACCCGCACCGAGCTCGAAGCCGCGACGTTCCGCGCGCTGGTCGCGCATCTGCGCGAGCGCACCGACGTGCAGAACATCGACCTGATGAACCTCGCCGGCTTCTGCCGCAACTGCCTGTCGAAATGGTACCGCGCCGCGGCCGAGGATAAGGGCGTCGCGCTCAGCGACCAGCAGGCGCGCGAGATCATCTACGGCATGCCCTATGACGAGTGGCGCAAGCAGCACCAGAAGGAAGCGAGCGCCGAGCAGAAGGCGGCCTTCGCCGCTTCCGCGCCCAAGCACGCACGCATAGGGTAGGGGGAACGATGCCTGACGTCGGGGGAATTGCCGGCGAGCGGCTGCGCTCGTTCATCGAGCGGATCGAGCGGCTCGAGGAGGAAAAGCGCACGCTCGCGGCCGACATCAAGGAGGTCTACGCCGAAGCCAAGGGCACCGGGTTCGACACCAAGATCATGCGCCAGATCATCCGCATCCGGAAGATGGACAAGGACGATCTCGACGAGCAGGAGACCCTGCTCGACATCTACAAACGCGCGCTCGGCATGCTCCCCGAAGGCGAAACGGCGAGCGCCGCGGCGCAGTAGCGGAGCATCGGCGGATCCAAATAGCCCCTCTCCCGCATCGCGGGAGAGGGGTCAATCGCGCAGACGCGCATCGGCGAGCGGCAGGAGGCGCGCGAGACGCGCCGCCCAGGCG
>JBGPTQ010000269.1:0-4062 GCA_041490725.1 Allostellaceae bacterium
AAGCTCCAGACTTTCGTCACTCCCGCGAAAGCGGGAGTCCAGGGGCCGAGTTCGGACCGCTCGCCCTGGATGCCCGCTTGCGCGGGCATGACGGAATAAAAACACCCGTTACCGCATCGCGGCTCCTAGTACTGCCCCTTCGGTTCGAGGCCGAAGAGGTGCTGGCCGTACATCGTGCCGACCGCGTCCCAGTTGAGGCTGACATGGCGGGCAACGGCGTTGGCGTCGCGCCACGCCCGCTGCACCGGGTTGTCGAGATGCAGGCCATAGCCGCCGGTCGAGGCATTGAGCGCCTCGACCGCCTGGACCGCCAGCCTGGTCGCATAGGCCTGGTTGCGCCGGGTGCGGATCCGGTCGGCGACCGTGATCTCCTCGCCGGCAAAGAGCTTCTGCGTCGCCCGGCGCATATCGGTGAGGAGGATCAGCTCGGCCGCCTCCACCGCGGCTGCCGCCTCCGCGATGCGCAGCTGCACCGTCGCGAACTCGGCCATGCGCAAGCCGCCGCCGGCGAGCGCGCCGCGGGTCTGGCGCCCTGATGTCATCTCCAGATACGCCTCGAGCGCCCCTTTCGCGGCGCCGATCGCGGTCGAGGCCAGCATCGAGGCGCCGAGCATCAACAAGGGCAGCCGATAGATCGGGTTGTCATGGTGCCGCGCGCCGGGCGAGGTGCCGGCCCGCGTCTCGGAAAACAGCAATACCCGGTGCGATGGCACGAAGAGATCGCGCACCACGATATCCTTGCTGCCGGTGCCGGCGAGCCCGCAGACAAACCAGGTGTCGACGATCTCGCAATCCTCGACCGGCAGCAGGAAAAATGCCCCGTCAAACGGCGGCTCGGCACCGGGCGGCGTGATCATCGCGCCAAGCTTGCCCCAGCTGGCGATGTCGCAACCGCTGGCGAACGACCACTGGCCGCTCAGCCGGTAGCCGCCGGGGGCAGGGATCGCGGTGCCGGTCGGCGCAAAGCAGGCAAAGGTGAACGGATCGGCATCGCCCGCCCAGATCTCGCGCTGCGCCTCGATCGGCCAATGCGCCAAGGACATTCCGTTCGACACCGCGCCGTTGACCGTCCAGCCGGTCGAGGCGCAGGCCGCCGAGATCGTCAGCGCGATCTTGAGCGCGACCTCGCCATCATACTCGAACCCGCCAAACTCCCGCGGCCGGCAGGTGCGCAACAGCTCGGCGTTGCGGATCTTGTCGACGATGCGCAGCGACAGGGCGCGGCTGCGTTCGGTCTCCTCGGCCAGCGCGCGGATCTCGGGGACCATGGCGCGCGCCCGCCCGATCAGCTCCTCGGCCGAGGGGATCGCGATGCGGCGGACTGCGGCGATGGTCATTCCACGTTTCTCCGATGCTGCCGCGGTTCCCTCCCGGCCCGCATCTCGGCGGAAATTCTACCGCGCAGCAGAGCGCAGCGGCAATGATCTTGGCCGGCGCCGGTCCGTCGCGTATTGCCGAGCCGCGGCATCGGCTCCTGCCTCCCGATCGGGAAGCTCCTCCGCCCTGCCCCCCCTTCTGTCATACCGGCGAAAGCCGGTATGACAATGGAGTGGGTGTGATCTGTTGGATATTATCCACCAGGTGCGCACGCGGCTGGTCGAGACGCGCGCGTACGCGTGACCACACTGTGCAAGGAGAGACTGCCATGCCGTTCTACCAAAAAGGCGACATCCGCATCCGCTACGAGGAGGCTGGCGCCGGCTTCCCGCTGCTGGTCACCCCCGGCGGCGGCTTGAACTCGCGGGTCAGCAATTGGCCCACCGCCGTGTTCAACGCCATGGAGGCCTTCAAGAACGACTTCCGCGTTATCACGATGGACCAGCGCAACGCCAACGGCGGCGAGTCCAGCGGACCGATCGCGGTCGATGACCCGTGGGGCGGCTTCGCCGACGACCAGCTCGGGCTGATGGACCACCTCGGCATCCGGGAATTCTTCTTCATGGGCTACTGCATCGGCGGGTGTTTTGCCCTCAAGCTGATCGAGCGGGCGCCCGAACGCGTCGTCGCCGCCGTGCTCTGCCAGACGGTCGGGCACCGGCCGGAGCTGCCGGACTATATGTACGATTCCGGCAAGAATGTCTGGGCCCCCGAACTGCTCGCCCGGCGGCCCGAATTGACGATGGCGACGATCGAGAAATACCTCCACAACCTCTACCGCGTCCGGCCCGACTTCGTGTACAGCGTGTCGCGCGACTTCGCGCGCTCTTGCCGGACGCCGATGCTGGTCATGCCGGACGACACCCCGGCGCACCCGCACCAGAGCTCCGTCGATGTCGCGTCGCTGGCGCCCAACGCCGAGATCACGGTCTATCCCTGGCGCGACCCCCCGGACCTCAAAGCCCGCACAATCGACCGGGTGCGCACCTTCCTCAAGGCGCATGTACCGGCGGTGAGGGCGGCCGCGCAATAAAACGCGGACAGCCCGTAGGGCGGAAAACCCCGGCGAAAGCCGGGGGCATTCCGCCGGAGGGTACGGCCAGGTCAGGGGCCGCTGCTACAAGGCGCTCCCGCAAAACTGCTACCGTGCCATATCGGATTTGAACTATTGGTTGAGGATCGATCCAATGAACCTTTGGCGCGCATCCGTTATAGTCGCAGTTGCGTTGGCTGCCATTACTTCAGCCTATGGTGACCCAGCTATCCCAGCGGGTCAGACCTGCACTGGGAGATTTGATACTGGGCGAGATGTCGCCGTGAATCAGTTTGCCACGAGCGGCACACTGACCCTCATTTTCAGCGCTGATGGCCGGACGGTCCAGATGTCGGGCCAGATAGAGGCACAGGGTGCAGCGCCGGTTCCGCCGAGTATGGCGGGCGGGGCCGGGGCAATCGCCGTCGAGATCGGCAGTGGTCCGCTGCCAATCCAGTTCACAAGCCCCGAAGGTCGCCGGCACTCGTACGTCTTTGGGAACGGCTCGCTCACCGGCCAGGTGCAACCAAAGAATCCGACATTCACTCCCGCAAAGGCGAGCCTTTCCTGTCGAAAATAAAAGAAAACCCGCACGCGGCTGGGGTGTGGATAAAGGCTGTGCTGGCGAGCGCCGGTGAAACCGAAGCGGGCGGCCCGCGCAGACCGCCTGTTAGGCGGAATGCGGTGCGCCAATGGACTGCGTGGCATCGGCGGATTACGCTGCGCTTATCCGCCCTACCAAGGAGAAACCTCATGCCGTTCTACGAAAAAAGCGAAATTCGCATCCATTACGAAGAGGCCGGCTCCGGCTTCCCGCTGCTGGTCATCCCCGGCGGCGGGCTTAACTCGACGGTCGCGGGCCTGGCGACCCATCCCTTCAACCCGTTGGAGGAGTTCAAGGGCGAATATCGCGTTATCGCGGCGGATTTGCGCAACGCCAACGGCGGCGAATCCAGCGGCCCGCTCGCGATCGACCGGCCGTGGGACGCCTACGCCGACGACCACCTCGGCCTGATGGATCACCTCGGCATCGGGGAGTTCCTGGTGCTGGGCTTCTGCATCGGCGGCCCCTTCATCTGGAACCTGTTGCGGCGGGCGCCCCGGCGTATCGTCGCGGCCGTGCTGGCGCAGCCCAGCGGGTCCCGTCCGGAGATGCCCGACCTCTTCTACCAGAACAACATCAAGGGCTGGGGCCCGGCGCTGTGCGCCCGCCGGCCCGACATCACGATAGCGATGGTCGATGCCTTCCTCAACAAGATGTACCGCTCACCGGCCGATTTCGTCTTCACCGTGACGCGCGATTTCGTGCGCGACTGCCAGACGCCGATCCTGGTCCTGCCGGACGACGTGCCGGCGCACCCGTACGCCGTCGCCATGGAGACCGTGCATCTCGCGCCGAACGCCCAAGTGAGCCTCTACCCGTGGAAGGACACCAAGGACAAGATTCCCTTGGCGGTGCGCCACATCCGCACCTTCCTCCGGGCGCATCGACCGGTGACAGCCGCCCACGAGAGCGGTATTCGACCGGATTGAATCGTCATTCCCGCGAAAGCGGGAATCCAGGGCAACCGACGCGCCGCCTGCCCTGGACCCCCGCCTCCGCGGGGGTGACGGGTGCGAGGCTTCAATCAAAAGCGATCAGGCTCTAAGAC
>JBGPTQ010000270.1:0-4052 GCA_041490725.1 Allostellaceae bacterium
GATATTGGCGAGCTTGCGCTCGCGCAACGCCGATGCCAGCTCAGGCTGCAACAAATTGTAGGTCCCGGCCGAGCCGCAGCAGAGATGCCCTTCCGGCACCTCGACTACCGCGAAGCCCGCGGCGGCGAGCAGGGCCCGGGGTTCGCGATCGACCCCTTGGCCATGCTGCAACGAGCAGGCGGAATGATAGGCGACCCGCAACCGAGGAATTGGACCGCTTGCCTCTGGCCCCTCCTCTTGCGGGCGGGACGCCCGCGGTCCGGGCAGCTGCAACCCCAGTTCGGCCACCACCTCGCTGATGTCGCGGGCCAGCGCGGCAATCCGCGCCGCCGTTTCGGCATAGGCCGGGTCGGTGCGCAGCAGGAACCCGTAATCCTTGACCATCGTGCCGCAGCCCGAGGCGTTGACGACGATGGCGTCGAGCCCGCCCGATGCCCGAATTTTCTCCCAGGCGTCGATATTGGCGCGGGCAAAGGCCAGCGCCGGCGCCTCATCTCCCAAATGGTGGACGAGCGCGCCGCAGCAGCCGCTGCCCGGCGCGACGACGACCTCAACGCCATGCCGGGTCAACAGCCGGATCGTCGCCTCGTTGATCTCGGGCGCCAGCACCTGCTGCGCGCAGCCGGGTAAGAGCGCGACCCGCATCCGCCGCTCTCCCTCTGCCGGAAAAATCTGCGGCCGGTCCATCGGCGAGGCCGCCGGCACCGACCGCGGCGCCAGCGCCACGAGCGGGAGTAACCGCTTCGGCATCATTCCGGCGAAGGGCCTTGCCAGACGGGCGCCATGCAGGGCCGCGCGCAACAGCGCAGGGCGCGTTAACACATGTCCGAGGAGGTGGCGCAGCAGCCGCTCGGACCAGGGGCGGCGGTAATACTCCTCGATATGACGCCTTCCATGATCGACGAGGTGCATGTAATTGACGCCCGACGGGCAGGTCGTCATGCAGCCGAGGCACGAAAGACAGCGGTCGATGTGCTTGACCGTCTCGGAGCTGACCGGGCCGCCAAGTTCGAGCATGTTCTTGATCAGATAGATGCGGCCGCGCGGGCTGTCGAGCTCGTCGCCCAACAGCACATAGGTCGGGCAGGTCGCGGTGCAGAAGCCGCAATGGACGCAGGCCCGTAGGATCTTTTCCGATTCCGCGGTGTCCGGGTCGGCGAGTTGCGCCAGCGAGAAATCGGTCTGCATTCGCGGCTAACCCCAACCGTCATTCCCGCGAACGCGGGAATCCAGGATGCCAAGATCGCGTCGCTTGCCCTGGACCCCCGCTTTCGCGGGGGTGACGATTGCCTTTAGTGCGTTCACCATCAGCTTCCCTCGACCATGCGGCCGGGGTTGAGGATATGGGCGGGGTCGAAGGCGTCCTTGACGCGGCACGACAAGGCGGCGAGCGGGTCTGGTTGCGGCTCGAACACGGCGACCGCGCGGCGCAAGGCCGGCGAGCCCTTGACGAGCGTCGCATGCCCGGTGCCATGCCCGTCCGGCCCGCGGATCGCCCGGCGGATCATCTGCGCGCCGGCATCCGCGACCTCGGGGACGGATGCCCAAACCAGCCCGCCGCCCCAATCGAGGAACCACACGGCATCGAGCGCACGCGCGATCATCTCCGCCAGCTCGGCGCCGCGCGCCGGCGCGACCGAGATCCGCCATACCGCGCGCCCGCCAAGCCCGGTCAGCGGTGCGACCTCGGCAATCGCGCGCCACAACGCGATCGACTCGGAATCGGCCAGGATTTGCGCCGTACCGGTCGCGCCATGCTCGCGCAAGAGGCTGTCGCGGCGAAAGGCGACCGACGGCACCGGCCCTTCGACCCGCAAGGCGACCAGGCCAGGGCGTAATGGCAAGGCGAGCGGCAGCGCCGTCCCCGGCGGCAGGTAGGCGGCGCCCGAGACCTCATGCGGCGAGCCCAGCGCCGCCGCCATCAGCATTGTTGCGGCGGCGGGGTCGACCCCGGCGAACAGCACGGTCGCGACCGCCTCGGGGCATGGCAGTAGCTTGACCGTGACCTCTTCGAGCGCGGCGAGCGTGCCGTAGGAGCCGGCCATCAGCTTACTGAGATCGTAGCCGGTGACGTTCTTGACCACCTTGCCGCCTGATTTGAAGATTTCGCCGCGGCCGCTGACCGCGCGGAAGCCGAGGAAATGGTCGCGCGCGGCGCCGGCCTTGATGCGGCGCGGGCCCGACAGATTGCAGGCGAGGATGCCGCCCAGGGTCGGGCCACTACCATCCTCGTCCGGCACGCCGAGAAGGCCGCGCCAATCGGGCGGCTCGAAAGCCAGCATCTGGCCGGCTTCTAGGAGCGCGCGCTCGATCTCGGCGAGCGGGGTCGCGGCGCCGGCGGTCAAGACCAGCTCGCTCGGCGCGTAATCCCTGATCCCCGAGAGGCGCGACAGATCGAGCGTATGCGCGGTCTGCAACGGCCGGCCGAGCCCGCGCTTCGACCCGCCGCCGACGAGCTCGACCGGCTCCTGCGCGGCCAGGGCGGTGCCGATCGCATCGCGCAGTTCGTCAAGGTTGGCGGGCGAGAAGCGGGTCATGCCGCCCAGGGTGTCATTGCGAGCGAAGCGAAGCAATCTCATGCCGACCGTGCTCAACCCGATCGGGATTGCTTCGTCGCCGCGCTCCTCGCAAGGGCGATTATCCGGGAGTTGACACCAACCGCCGATGGCTTCGACAGGCCGGTGCAACCATTCTAATTGCCATGCTCGCCGAGTTTGTGAGCGCCAATCGCCCATTTGCCAGTACCGAGTTGATCGGAGCTCACCTCTTTCAAATCAAACCACCGATGATTTCCGAAGGCATCATCGTAGTCCACTCGCCCCCAGATGAAGGTTCTTTTCAATCCAGCTTCAAGCGGCCCCATGTCGGCCGGATCATAATCGGTCCATACGCCAACTTCATAATCTGTCCCTGGCCCCATTATAGAAGCGCCGTATTCGTCGTTGATAGGGCCAATTTCGGTGAAAGAAATGGCATCCCTGGTCGCAATCTTTGCAGCAACCTTCACCGTCAGATTGTATGCGGGGGTACCGCCAGAATTATGCAATCTGACCGCTCCGTGCATCATGATTTTTTTCGTTTTGGGTTCGAGGCCGACAGTTGCTCCGCCGCCATTCGATGTGATGTAAGCCCTCAACTGGCGTTTTTCCGTGTCTTGCGTGACGGCGAGAACATCGCGAGCAACCTTAAGCTGCTTGTTAGCGAGATACGCTTGGCGTCCGGTGAAAAAAGCGGCGGCGACAGCGGCGAGAAACGTCGCACCCCAGACAAAAAGGGACGCTATGTCGTGCCAATCGCGGCCATTGTGGCGGGGATCGCCGGTACGTTCAACGGGCTTTGGCGCGGGCAGGCCAGTTTCCGCAGGCATAGTTCAGCGGCGTGGCTTTTCGATGTCGGGATTGTCCTTGCGGCTTTGGCGTTGTTTGCGACCGGATTGGGATTTCTTGTCAACGCCGCGTCGGCGTCGATGCTCCTGCACGGCTTCGGGATCAGCACCTAAGATGGCCTCTATGACCTTATCAAAGGAAGAATTAGTTGGATTGCCGTGCGTTTCCGCGAGGCGACCCAATGTCGCTTTGTCGTCCTTTGGCTTGGGATTTGGCGTCAACACCCGGATAATCGCCCTCGCAATGACAGTATCGAACCCGCCTCAAAACCGCGGCAGGTCGGGGAACGGCAGATGGCCGGCATGGACGTGCAGCCGGCCCAATTCGGCGCAGCGATGGAGCTGCGGGAATACCTTGCCGGGGTTTAAGAGGCCGTCGGGATCGAAGGCGCATTTGAGGCGCTGTTGATGGGCGAGGTCGGTCTCGTCGAACATCACCCCCATCAGGTCGCGCTTCTCGACCCCGACCCCGTGCTCGCCGGTCAAGACGCCGCCGACCGCGACGCACAGCCGCAGGATGTCGGCGCCGAACGCCTCGGCCCGCTCGATCTCGCCGGGCTGGTTGGCGTCGTAGAGAATAAGCGGATGCAGATTGCCGTCGCCGGCATGGAACACATTGGCCACCCGCAGGCCGTATTGCCCGGACAGCTGGCTGATGCGCGCCAGC
>JBGPTQ010000271.1:0-4049 GCA_041490725.1 Allostellaceae bacterium
AGCAGCCGCTCGACGTGCTGGCACAGCAGATCGTGGCGGAAGTCGCGGCGCAGGAGTGGGGCGAGGACCAGCTTTATGCGTTGTTGCGCCGGGCCTCTCCGTATCGGGCGTTGCCGCGCGACGTGTTCGCCGCGATCGTGCATATGCTGGCCGACGGCTTCAGCACAAGGCGCGGCCGGCGCGGCGCGCTCATTCACCACGACGCCGTCAACCGCATATTGCGCGGCCGGCGCGGCGCGCGGCTGACCGCGCTGACCTCGGGCGGCACGATCCCCGATACGGCCGACTACCAGGTCGTGCTGGAGCCGGAAAACCAGGTCATCGGCACGGTCAACGAGGATTTCGCGGTCGAGAGCCTGGCGGGCGATGTGTTCCAGCTTGGCAACACTGCCTACCGGATCCGCCGCGTCGAGCGCGGCACGCTCAGGGTCGAGGACGCCCAGGGCCAGCCGCCCAACATCCCGTTCTGGCTCGGCGAGGCGCCCGGCCGCAGCGACGAGCTGTCGCAATCCGTCTCGCGCCTGCGGGCCGAGATCGAAGACCGCCTCGGCCCCCACCCTCCCACGCTGTCGCGCGGGTCCCTCCCTCCCCCGCTTGCGGGGGAGGGAGGGGGTGGGGGCGGCGAGCGCGCGCTTCGCTGGCTCATCGAGGACGTCGGGATCAACGAAGCGGCGGCGCGCCAGCTCGCCGAGTATCTCGCCGCGGGGCATGCCGCGCTCGGGGTGCTGCCGACTCAGGAGACGATCGTCTTCGAGCGCTTTTTCGACGCGGTCGGCGGGATGCAGCTGGTCATCCATTCGCCCTATGGCAGCCGACTCAACCGCGCCTGGGGCCTGGCATTGCGCAAGCGGTTTTGCCGCAAGTTCAATTTCGAGCTGCAGGCGGCGGCGACCGAAGACAACATCGTCTTGTCGCTGACCACGGCGCACAGCTTCGACCTCGCCGAGGTGCAGCATTACCTGCACCCGGCCACGGTCCGCGATTTGCTGATCCAGGCGCTGCTCGACGCGCCGATGTTCATGACGCGCTGGCGCTGGGTCGCCGGGGTCGCCCTCGCCTTGCCGCGCTTTCGCGGCGGCAAGAAGGTCCCAGCCCCGCTCGCCCGGATGGATGCCGAGGATCTGATCACCGCGATCTTTCCCGACCAACTCGCCTGCGCCGAGAATTTGACCGGCGCGCGCGAGATCCCCGATCATCCGCTGGTGCGCCAGACGATCGCCGATTGCCTGAACGAGGCGATGGACATCGAGGGATTGGAGCGGCTCCTGGCGCGGCTGCAATCCGGCGCGATCCGGGTCGTCGCACGCGATCTGACCGAGCCCTCGCCGTTGGCGCTCGAAGTCTTGTCGGCGCGGCCCTATGCCTATCTCGACGACGCGCCGCTCGAGGAGCGCCGCACCCAGGCGGTGATGGGAAGGCGCTGGCTGGCGCCGGAAGATGCCGCCGACCTCGGCCGCCTCGACCCGCAAGCGATCGAACGGGTGCGCGGCGAAGCCTGGCCCGAGGCAACGAACCGCGACGAGGTGCACGACGCTCTGGCCTGGCTCGGTTTCATGACCCAACAAGAAGCGCAGGCCGGACCGGGCTGGACCGAATTTCTCGGCGAGCTGGCGCACGAGAAACGCGTGACGTTGCTCCGAGTGCCTGATCACAGTTCTCTCGATGCGCACCTAGATGTCATCCCGGCGAAGGCCGGGATCTACTCATGCACCGCTCCTGCGACCGCCGAAGTGGGTCCCGGCCTTCGCCGGGACGACAGCGGATTATGGGTCGCGGCCGAGCGGCTGCCGCAGTTTGCCGCGCTGTGGCCGAATGCCCGGCTCGATCCCCCGATCGCCGCTCCGGCCAGCCATACCGAACGCGACTGGGCGCCCGCGGAAGCGCTCGTCGAGATCGTGCGCGGCCGGCTCGAAGGTCTGGGTCCGGTGAGCGAGACGGAGCTCGCCGCCCCGCTCGGCTTCGCGCCTGACGACATCGCCGGCGCGCTGATGGCATTGCAGGGTGAAGGCTTCGCGTTACGCGGCCATTTCACGCCCGGCGCGGATGCCGAGGAATGGTGCGAGCGCCGGCTCTTGGCCCGCATCCACCGCTATACGCTGACCCGGCTGCGCGCCGAGATCGAGCCGGTCGCGGCGCGCGACTTCCTGCGCTTCCTCGCCGACTGGCAGCGGGTCACCGAAAAGACCCGCATGGAAGGCCCCGACGCGCTCGCCGCGGTGCTCGGCCAGCTCGAAGGGTTCGAGGCGCCGGCGGGTGCCTGGGAGACCGAGATCCTGCCGGCGCGCGTCGCCGAATACGACCCGGGCTGGCTCGACGACCATTGCCTCTCGGGGCGCATCGCCTGGACCCGGCTGCGGCCGCGCCAGGTCCGACCTGATTCGAGTGAGCGCGGCCCAACCAGCCCCTCGGGGCCGGTGCGGACCACCCCGATCACCTTGCTGGCGCGCCGCCACGCGCCGCTCTGGGCGTCGCTGTCGCCGATGCCCGACCTCGCCCAGGCGAGCCCGCGGGCCCAGGCGATCGCCGGCTTTATCCGCGACAATGGCGCCTCGTTCTTCGACGAGCTGGCCGACGGCACCAGGCTGTTGCGGCCGCAGGTCGAGGAGGGGCTGGCCGAGCTGGTGGCGCTAGGTCTCGTTAATTCCGACAGCTTCGCCGGGCTGCGCGCGCTGCTGATGCCGGCCGACCGGCGCCGCGGCGACGGGAGAAAGGCGCGCCGGCGCCGCGCCCTCTTCGGCATGGAGGATTCCGGCCGCTGGGCATTGGCGCGCCGCGTCAAACCACCCCAGGGCGAAGCGCGCTCGGGTGGTACGCAGGATGCCGGCGCGGCGGTCGAGCATCTCGCGCAAACCCTGTTGCGCCGGTATGGAATCGTATTCTGGCGCATGCTCGAACGCGAAGCGGCCTGGCTGCCGCCGTGGCGCGACCTGTTGCGCGTCTATCGCCGGCTCGAAGCGCGCGGCGAGATCCGCGGCGGCCGCTTTGTCGCGGGGTTTTCCGGCGAGCAATTCGCGCTTCCCGAGGCGATCGGCCTGTTGCGCGAGATCCGGCGCAAGCCGGGTTCGGGCGAGTTTCTGTCGCTGTCGGGCGCCGACCCGCTCAACCTAGTCGGCATTCTCACCCCCGGCGCCAAGCTCGCCGCGCTGACCCCTAACCGTGTATTGTACCGCGACGGCCTTCCGGTCGCATTCTTCGCCGGCGGCGAGGTGCAGTTCCTCGACGAACTGGACTCGGCGACCCAATGGCAGGCCAAGAAGGCCCTGCTGCGCGGCGCGGTGCCGGCATCGCTGACCGCGCTCGCCTGAGGGGTCGCCGGCGCGCGGATTGCCGCGCCGACAGGCATGCCTTCCCGCCCCCGTCTCCAGCCGTTAAGATCGCTTCGGCTGAGACGCCATCAGACATAAGGAGAAGCTTTCATGGCCATCTCGATGTATTCCGGCGCGGTTCCGACGTTTGTGCAGCTGCTCGGCGGCCTGAAGGGAGTGCTGCAAAAGGCTGAGGAGCATGTCACCGCGCAGAAATGGGATCCCGCCTACATCCTCAATTTGCGGCTTTATCCCGACATGTTCACGCTGGAGCGCCAGGTTCGGCAGGCGTGCACGCACGCGCTCGGCGCCGGAAGGGTTGCCGGCGTCACGTTGCCGACGCTGCCCGACCAGGACAACAGCTTCGCCGAGATGCGGTCCCGGATCGACAAGACGCTCGATTTCGTGAAGGGGTTACGACCCAATCAGCTCGACGGCAAGGAAGACTCTGAGGTCACGCTCGTCCAGGGCTGCCAGGAGCGCAAGCTCCGGGCGCAGACCTACCTCTATCACCAGGCGATGCCGAATTTTTATTTCCACACGACGACCGCGTACAACCTCCTGCGCAGTCTTGGCATCGTGCTCGGCAAGCGCGATTTCATGGGCCAAATGCCGTCATAAGGCAGGATTCGGTGCCACCCTTCCCCGTCCTCAGCGGCGGGGGAGGGATCGGCCGACAGGACAGGATCACGCACCGATAATGAGCGTCGTCGTCCGCTTTGCTCCCTCGCCGACCGGCTTCCT
>JBGPTQ010000272.1:0-4043 GCA_041490725.1 Allostellaceae bacterium
GAGCCGCAGCGTCTCGATGATCAGCGGCTGGGCGCGCAACAGCTCGGGATAGGCCGCGCCCATCTGCTGCACCAGCGCCGGCACGAGCCGCCACATCAGCGGTTCCTTGCAGCCGAGCATCTGCGCATGCCGCATTGCCCGCCGCATGATGCGGCGCAGCACATAGCCGCGCCCTTCCTTGCTCGGCAGCACACCGTCCGCGATCAGGAAGGCGGCGGCGCGCAGATGGTCCGATATGACGCGGTGCGACACCGCCTGCGGGCCGTCGGCGGCAACCCCCGAGGCCTCGGCCGACGCCAGGATCAGCGCGCGGAACAGGTCGATGTCGTAATTGTCGTGCTTGCCTTGCAGCACCGCGGCGATGCGTTCGAGCCCCATCCCGGTATCGATCGATGGGTGCGGCAAGGCGACCCGCGCGCCGCCGGGCTGCTGCTCGAACTGCGTGAAGACGAGGTTCCAGATCTCGACGAAACGGTCGCCGTCCTCGTCCGGGCTGCCGGGCGGGCCGCCGGGGATCGCCCCGCCGTGATCGTAGAAGATTTCCGAGCAGGGGCCGCACGGGCCGGTATCGCCCATCGCCCAGAAATTGTCCGAGGTCGCAATGCGGATGATGCGCTGTTCCGGCAGCTCCGCGATCTTTGCCCAAAGCCGCGCCGCCTCGTCATCCTCGGAATAGACCGTCACCAGCAGCCGGTCGCGCGCCAAGCCGAACTCGCGCGTGAGGAGGTTCCAGGCCAGCTCGATCGCCCGTTCCTTGAAATAGTCGCCGAACGAGAAATTGCCGAGCATCTCGAAAAAGGTGTGGTGCCGGGCGGTATAGCCAACGTTTTCGAGATCGTTGTGCTTGCCGCCCGCGCGCACGCATTTCTGCGATGTGGCGGCGCGCTGATACGGCCGCTTCTCGACACCAGTAAAGAGGTTCTTGAACTGGACCATGCCGGCGTTGGTGAACAAGAGGGTCGGGTCGTTGCGTGGCACCAGCGGGCTCGACGCCACGACCTCATGGCCGTGACGGGCGAAGTAATCGAGAAAGGCGGCGCGGATGTCGTTGGTCGTTTGCATGGAACGATTGTGGGGGTTCCGTCCCGGCATGCAAGAGGCGAGGCGCATTTCCCGCGCTCGCCGCCGCTCACTCAGCGGGGCTCGGCGCCGATGCGCCGGTGGATCACCGCGCGATCATCCGCATAAACCCGCTCCCACCCGGCGAGGCGATCCATCACGCCGACCGCGCCGGCTCCGGGCAGCAGCAGCGTCCAGGCGATATGATAGCGGGCGAGCAGCCCGGTGAGCGCCGCCGCGCCGCCGCGCTCGGCCTCGTAATCCTGTGCCAGGAAATCGTTGCCGTACATCTCGACCCGGCCGTCGATGAAACTCGGCACGCCGCGGAAGATCAGATAGCCGCCGAACATCTCGCTGTTGAAGACCGGCCCCGACAGGCCAAGATGCGTTGCCGCCGCGAGCGCGGCGCCGGGGGTCACTGCATCGTCCGTGCGGACAATCGGGCGCAACGCCGTCGGCAAGGCGAGCGCTGCGACAAGCGCGAGCGTCAGCGCCGCCGCCGCAACGCCGGGCGGCCGGGCCAGGCGGACGGCCCAGCCTGCCAGCCGCGATGGCGCCTCTTGCGCCATGCGGGCAGCCAGGCTGCGCCCGAGCGGGGCGGCGAGCGCGAGCGGCCCGACGATCGCGAGAACGTCGCCGTGGCGGGCGTGCTGCAGGGTCATATGGACGAGGCCCAGCAGCAGCAGCAGCCGGGTCAACGGCGGCCGCACGCCGCTCGCGAAGCCGATCAAAAGCGCTCCCAAGATCCACAATTCCAGCGCCGGAGATTTCTGGAAATCGGGGCTCAGCCATTCGGCAAAGGTCGCTTGCAGCGCCGGCATTCCCATCAGACGGAATGGCTGCACCAGGCCGGCGACGCCGTAGGGCGTCAGCAGCGCGGCGACACAAGCGGCAAGGACGAACACGCCCCACCGGCGCCCCTCTGTCCAGCGCGAGCCTCCGACGCCCGGCTGCAGCACCGCTTCGCCGCCGAGGAAGACGGCGAGCGCCAGGCCGAACATAAAGCTGCCATGCAGATTGGCCCACAGGACCATCACCGCCAGGGCCGCGAATGGCGGCGCACGATTGGCGTCGCGCGCGGCGAGCAACAGCCCCGACCACAGGACGAGCAGCGGCAAGGCCAGCACATGCGGCCGGGCCAAGGCGTGCGGCTGCAGCAGGGCGGCGGCGGCGGCGGCGGCGATCAGCGCCGGCAGCGGCGCGAAATGCCGGAGCAGGAAATGGGTCAGCAACGCGACGGCGAGGGCAACGCTCCCCGCGGCGATGAGGATGACGCCGCCCCAGCCGAAACCGCCGTAAACCGCGGCTAGGATGATTTGCGCCAGCCATTCGGACGAGAGCCAGCTCGTTCCCGGCATGCTGTGCGAGAACGGATCGAGCATCGGCAGCGCCCGGTGCGCCAAGATCCAGCGCCCGGTCGCGATGTGCAGATAGGTGTCGGGGTCGTTGAGCAGCGCCATCCGCTCAGCGAGCAGCCGGCCGAACACCGCCACGCCGACGATCAGCGGCCAGGAGGGGACCAGCCGATCCCGCGCGAGATCGAGCGGGCGGCGGCGAGTATCGGACATACCTCGCCGCTACTGTCGCGCCGGCAGCAGCCGCAGCGTGAGAATTTCGAACGGGCGAAGATCGAGCGGCACATCGCGCCCGGCGATCTCGACCGGCATCGGATTTTCCTCGATCAAATCCGTCGCCTCGGCCGCGGCGAGTGCGAAGCCGCAATGCAACACCGTCTTTGTCGAAATGCCGGCCGCCTCGTACAGGCGGACGATCAGCCCGCGACCGTCTTCGGCCTCTTTTACCGTTCCGACGACGACGTCAGCCGCCTCGGGCGCAAGCCAGGACGCGGCCGCCGGCAGCGGTCCGCTGCCGGGAGCGCACGCAAGCGGCCGCAGCGGCACGTTCAACTCGTATCCGGCGCGCGCCACCGCGCCGGCCACATGATCTCCGGCATGCGGATAGAGCGAATAGGTGAAGCGGTGGCGCCCGCGGTCGGCGGTCGGGTCAGGGTATCCGGGGCTGCGCAACAGGTTGAGGTCGAGGATGTTGCCGCGCAGATGGTGGCCGTATTTGCAGTCGTTCAACAGGGCGACGCCGTAACCGCGGTCGGACAGATCGACCCATTGGTGAGCGCAGACCTCGAATTTGGCGAGATCGGCGAGGCTGTTGCAATGCGTTGGCCGGCGGATCGAGCCGAATTGGATGTCGCAGGTCGCCTCGTCCGCCCTGATGTCGACCGGAAAGCTCGTGCGCAGCATGCGCTCCTTTTCGTGCCAATCGACTGACGTGACGAAATCGACGCGGCGGCTTCCAGCAAACACCACCACCTCCTGGCGCAACACCGAATCGCCAAAGCGATAGTTGTGGCAAAGCACCGACCGCGGCCCGTCCTCGACCGTCTCGACCGATTCGAGCACGAGGCGTTCGGGGTCGCGGTCGCGGTAATCCATCGGAATGTCCCACGCGTCGCCCTCGTCGCGGTAGATCGACAGCGCATTCCCGGCCGCGCCCGGAGCGAGCACCTCGCGCCCGTGCTCCTTGTCGAAGCAGGAAGAGATCGAGCCATCGCTGTTGAAGAGGATCCGCAGCGTATCGTTTTCAAGACGCGAGCTGTCGACCGTGGGCGGGACAAAGCTCGCGCGCGCGGCGGCGTCGATCACTGCATAGCCGAGCGGCGGCACCTGCGCTTTGACCCAGCGTCCGGCGAGGCGGAGCCACTCGCTGCGTTCCCACGACAGGCTGTTGACCACCGCGACCGGCCGTTGCGCGCGCGACCCGTCGAACCGGCTGCAGAGCGCGGCGTCCGTTGCCGCCGTCAGCGCCGCGGTTTCCTTGAGCAAGGCCTCGTAGCGCGGGGTCGCCTCGTCATAGACCCGGGTGATCGACGAGCCCGGCAGGATGTCGTGGAACTGATACAGCAACACCTCTTTCCAGATGCGTTCGAGCTTGGCCCGCGGGTACGGCATCCCGCCAAATGCCGCGGC
>JBGPTQ010000273.1:0-4021 GCA_041490725.1 Allostellaceae bacterium
CAACGGCGGCACGGCTGGTACGCGGCGCCACCTTGGTGACGCGCAACCGGGATTTCGTGCGGGCGGCGAAGAGCCTCGGCGCCGGCGTGCCGCATATTCTGTGGACGCACATCCTGCCCAATGTGCTGGCGCCGCTGATCGTCGCGACGAGTTTGAGCGTCGGCGACGTGATCCTGCTCGAATCGGTGTTGAGCTTTCTCGGCCTTGGCATCCAGCCGCCGCTCGCCAGCTGGGGGACCATGCTGAGCAACGCGCAGGAGCTGATCACCTCGGCGCCGTTGCTCGCAATCTATCCCGGGGCGATGATCTTCCTGACCGTGATCGCCTGCAATTTGTTGGGCGATGCGCTGCAGCAGCGTTTCGACCGGCGCGCGGCGGTGCGCGGCTAGACCGGCATCCGATCAAGTTCGATCACCGCCAATCGTCATCCCCGAGCTTCAACAGGCAAGCGCGTTGCCATAAGGGCGACGCTAGAATTGCCATAATTGTGTGCAATGATGTGCGCTGGCACCAAATAGCCGCTCCTTCGAAGCGACCTGGAGGCACGGGATGTCCGATACGCAATCTCCAACACCGCAACCTCGCGCGCCGCACCACCGAGTTGCACCAATCGGCAGTGCAAGGTGTGCTGCTGATTCGCTGCAAAACGCCGGGCGGGTCGCGCGACGCGACACCGGTTGCCCCGGATTTTTCGAGCAAAACCATAGGCTTGGAGTTTCTCGCTCCAACCGGCGCAACCTGTACGCGAGAGATCTGCTGCTGATTCCTTGCAGATGCAGCGAAGGGAAGATCGACGACCCAACCGTTGATTGAGGCCCTCCAGGGTTCGGCCGCGACGCGTAACGGAGCGACCCAAATTGGCTTGGCCTCTCAGACGACGCCGCGACCGCGCAGCCCGGCGATATCGCTGTCGCCGTAGCCAAGCTCACCGAGGATTGCGTCGGTGTGCTCGCCGGGGTCGGGGCTGGCGGTGTTGAGCCGGCTCGGCGTGCGGCTCAGCGACACCGCCTGACCCACCAGATCGACCCGCCCCAGCGTGGGGTGTTCGACGGCCTGTGCGATCCCGAGGTGGCGCACCTGCGGGTCGGCGAAGACCTCATTGATCGCGTAGATCGGGCCCGCCGGCACGCCGGCCTCATTGAAGCGGTCGATCCAGTCGGCGCTATCGCGCTGTTGCGTGATCGCCTCGATCGCGGCGTTGAGCGCCTGGCGATGTTGCGAGCGCAGCTTGCCGGTCCGGTAATCCGCGTGGTCTGCGAGATCAGGCGAATCGAGCGCTCGGCACAAGCGACGGAAGATCTCGTCGCCGGCCGAGGCGATGTTGATATGGCCGTCGCGCGTCTTGAACACGCCGGTCGGAATGCTGGTCGGGTGGTCGTTGCCGGCCTGTTGCGGCACTTCGCCGGCGATCAGCCAGCGCGCCGCCTGGAAGTCGAGCATCGCGATCTGCGCGGCGAGCAGCGAGCTCTCGACATACTGTCCCTCGCAGGAAACCTCGCGCTCCAACAGCGCGACAAGGATGCCGAGGGCGCAGAAAATCCCGGCCGACAGATCGGCGATCGGGATGCCGACGCGGACCGGCCCTTGGCCCGGCAGCCCGGTGATCGACATCAGGCCTCCCATGCCTTGCGCGATCTGGTCGAAACCGGGGCGGTCGCGGTACGGCCCGGTTTGGCCGAAGCCCGAGATGCTCGCATACACGAGGCGCGGGTTGAGCGGCTTTAGCGCGGCATAATCGATGCCGAGCCGGGTTTTGACGTCGGGGCGGTAATTCTCGACGAGGACATCCGCGTGGTGGACCAGCTTGCGGAAGATGTCGATCCCCTCCGGCGTTTTGAGGTCGAGCGTGAGGCTGCGCTTGTTGCGATGCAGGTTCTGAAAATCGGGCCCGTGGCGCGGTCCGCCCATGGCCTCGCCCGAGCCCGGCGCGGATGGCGTCTCGATCTTGATCACCTTGGCGCCCCAATCGGCAAGCTGGCGCACTGCGGTGGGGCCGGCGCGAACCCGGGTCAGGTCGAGCACCGTGAAGCGGGAGAGGGGCATCGCTGGAGAATCGGGCATGGTGACCTGTCGTGCTGCGGAAGGCCGCCGATCCTAGAGCCGCCCCAGCCCGGACGGAAGCAGCCGGCGGGGCTTTGCGACAAATAAAAACCGCCGCGCGGAGCGCGGCGGTGAGAGGGTGCCGGGGCCTTTAACTGGCCCCGGCTTTTGCCTTGTGATGGAGACCGCTTACGGGAAGAGGATCTCGACGCGGCGGTTCTGCGGCTCGCGTACACCGTCAGCCGTCGGTACGCGGTTGTCGTTCTCGCCGCGGCCGCCGACAGCCATCTGGTTGCGCGGCACGCCGAGCCGCACCATCGCGTTGGCGACGTTGTTGGCACGCCGCTCGGAGAGCCGCTGGTTGTAGCCCGGCGACCCTGACCGGTCGGTATAGCCGGTGACCTGGATCGTGACGGGTCCGCCGGCGCGGAACGCCCCGGCCGCCTGCTGCACGATAGCCATACCTTCCGGCGTGATCGTGTCCCGGTCCCAATCGAAGAACACCAGGAACACCTTGCGCGCGACCATCGGCGGGGCCGGCGGTGCGGGCGGGGCCGCGACCGGCGGCGGCGCGCCAAACCGCAAGCTCAGGCTCGCCAGGACGCTGTGCGTCGAGTAACCCGAGGTGTAGGGGATGGCGCCGGCTTTGGTATGAAAGGTTGGGTCCGTCGTCCCCAGATAGCGGTAATCGACGTCAAAGGCCAAGGCCGGGTTGATGTTGTACCGCACCCCGGCGATCCCCTGATAGCCGAACTCCCAGGTGTTGCTACTGGCGATATTGACACCTCCGACCGACCAGCCGTCGTGCAGCTCGACAGCGCCGATGCCGACGCCGAGATGCGGCGTAAGCGCCCAGCCGATGTTAAAGTCATAGATCGCGTTGGTCATCAACGCATAAGCGGTCCGGTTCCCTCTCGCCGCGAACCCGAACCCCGCGACCGTGCCGCCGGTGATGCCGTTCTGCTGGTAGCGGAATTCCTCTTCGAAGCGCCACGGCCCCCATTCATAGCCGGCGCGGGCGCCGACATTGAAGCCGTCGCTGAAGCGCTGACTGAACGGTAATCCAGCGATGTGCCCGGTCTGTGGGCTCTCGAGGCTGGTCCAGCCGCCTTCGCCGCCGAAATACCAAGCACCCGGCCCGCTCGGCCCAGCCAGCAACTGCGCCTGTGCGTCCGCCCAGCTCAACGCCACGGCGAGCGCGACACCGGCGCCTAGCAGATAGCGATTTCTCATTCCATACCTCCGGCCGCGAAAACACCTATGACGATGGTTGCCCCACCACCGTTGGACCCATGATTACCATCCACTTTTGCGATGGCAATGGGTTTTTAGCTCGCCAACCCCGTCAATCCGGTCCGCGGCGCAGAACGCAGCAGACAGCGACATTCATGCAACGGTTTGCCCACAAACCAGCAAATTCGCGCTTATACTGCCGAGACATTTGCGCAACACCCGATAAATCCTGGGATGATCGCGATATTTGGATGCGAAATTGCCATGGTCAAAGGGCCGGCGAAGACGCGCCGCCGCGCGCAACCGTGCGATGCTAGCCCATTCGATCTAGACTGCAAAACTCGAACGGGCGAATCGGCGGCGCAGCGCGACCGTGGGCTGATGAGAGGCGCCCGTGCAGGTCGGCGACGTCCCCCTCCGGCGGTTCATCGTCGATTGATTAGTCTTCCTGATCGTCGAGCGACAAGAGGGTGGCATTGCCCCCGGCCGCGGTGGTGTCGACCGACACCGTCCGCTCGGTGGCAAAGCGATGGAGATAGCGCGGCCCGCCGGCCTTCGGTCCGGTGCCGCTCAAGCGTTCGCCGCCGAAAGGCTGCGCCCCGACCACGGCGCCGATCATGTTGCGGTTGACGTAGCTATTGCCGATGCCGAGCCGCGCCAGGATGTGACTCGCCCTGTCGTAGATTCGGCTGTGGATGCCTGACGTCAGTGCGTATCCGGTCGCGGCGATCTCGTCGAGCACCGCATC
>JBGPTQ010000274.1:0-4013 GCA_041490725.1 Allostellaceae bacterium
CGACTCAATGCCGCGCTCGAACAGCATCGGCCAGATCGTACCGGCGACGGACTGGCCTGATGAAATCAGCGCCACCGCGGTGCCGCGCCGGCGATCGAACCAGCGCGCGACATAGATATAAAGGGGCGCATTGATCCCGGCATTGCCGACGAGACCTATGAATAGTCCGTGTCCGACATAAAGCGCGGTTTGCCCGCCGAGCGTCGAGATCGCGAGACCAAGCCCAATCATCACCGCGCCGAACATGACGGTCCAGCGCACCCCGATGCGTTCGGCAACCCACCCCATCGCGATGCCGCCGGCGGCCGAGCCGAGCCAGGCCAGCGAATAGGCCAGAGCCGGGACCGAGCGCGCACCGCCAAGCTCGGCGGCCATCGGCTTCAACGCCACCACGGTGATGACCGGCGCACCGAAGGAAACCGCGTAGATGCCGAGCGCCGTCAGCGCGACGACCCAGGAGGCGCGAGTCTCAACCGAGGCCGAGTGAAGCGTGGCCGGGTCGGCGACGGCGGATATGGTCATCGCGCCAACCCAATATTCCGGGTGGCCCGAGGCCGGGCTAGTGTCCGCCAACCCATCATGATTATCGCGAGGGCGGTCGCGTTTCGGCCCGGTCCTTCGCCGCAGTCGACGGGGCAGGCGCGGCGCGGCGCGCCTGCGGCCGTCCAATAAAGAGCGGCAGGCGCGATGCCGCGCCGAGAGCGAGGCTGCTGAAATCGGCACCGGGAGAGGGCGGCCGCAGCCCGACATGAAGCTCGCCGGCCTCCCGCACCGGAGCCGCCTCTTCGATGCGCCGAGCAGCGAGGCCAGCAGCGAGTGTCGGAGCGGTTTCGGGTTCGATCAACGGACCGATGTCAGGCGGGAGACTGTCGGCAGGCACCCGGCTCGCCACCTCCCGCATGCGCTGCATCACGGCCGCCTGCTCGGTTCGCAGCGAGGCTAACGCCAGCCCGTTGGCCTGTTGTTGCAGCTCCGCCTCGATGCGATGGAGCGCGGCCTGCAAAGACTGGAGCTCGCGCCGCTCGCCACCGTATTCGTCCCCAGTGAAGCTCCCAGTGAAAAACGACGAGATCGCGGATAGCGGGCTGGTTATCCGCGACGGGTGCGAGCTGCCCCAGGAAATCGACACAGCCAGAACCAACAACACCGCGACGGCGATCCCGATCGGCCAGCGCGCGGCAAACAATTTCGGCATGATCCCCCCGGTCATGCTTGTGGCATCAAGGCGGGCCGTGTCCGACAGAATCAGCCACCATGACGGATCGGTCGCGTTCCCGGCTGCGCTCCCGCCGCGTTATGCCGGCGCTACGCTTGGGCCGGCTCAGTGCTGGCTGAGCATGTCCCAGGGCGTCTTGCCCGCGGGCAGGGGCGGGATGCGCAAGAGATCGGCGATCGGCACGCCGGCCTCAAAATCGCGCGCCAGCTGCTCCGGGTCATAGGTGACGCCGACCGGGTTGGCGGCGAAGGCCGGGCTGTGGAAATAGCCATCCAGCTCTTCGACGGTGGCGAAATTGTCGATCTGCAATTCGACTCGGTTGTTGTCCGGATCGCGGTAGTACATCGACGTCGTCACCCCGTGATTGATCGGCCAATGCGGCAGGATCGCGTGTTCTTTGAGCCGGCGGTAGGTCGCCAACAGCTCGCCGAGATCGCGGTAGGCATAGGCGACGTGGTCGGTCCCGGCCGCTTCGGGGTCGCGCGGCGCGAGGCCGGGGATCTGGATCAGCGCGAGACGGTGATGCTCGTCGTCATAGCTGAGGAAACAGAGCCGCTCGTCGCGGAAGACGATCCGCGCGGCGAGCACCGTCTGGTACCACTCGGCCATCCTGTCGATCTGCCCGGTGCGCAACACGAAATGCGCAAATTTGGCCGGGCTGATCGGCCGCGTGCTGGTCGGCAGCGGCCGCACTATGGTGGACAAATCGTTCATCGGTGTCTCCTCTCTTCGCCTAACTCTACCCCCGTTCGCCAGCACCGACCAGACCGCCGCGGCGTCCGGATCGGTGGGCTGACCCATATCGCGCCTTCCCATCTGTGTCATTGCAAGCGTAGCGACGCAATCTCGCGCCGCTTATGCTCAGCCGACCGAGATTGCTTCGCTCCGCTCGCAATGACAAACCGTTGGTGATTGCGGGCCCCGGGCGAACGATCAAGACAGGGACACCAGCCATGCCCGAGCCGCGGACGGTCACGGTCTACACCGATTACAAGAGCCCCTACGCCTATCTGGCGAAGGATCTTGTCTACGAGCTCGAGCGCGACTTTCCGGTGCGCATCGACTGGCTGCCCTACGTCCTCGACATCCCGAGCTTTCTCGGTTCGGCGCGGCTCGACGAGGAGGGCCGGGTCGTCGAGGAGAGCCGCAACGCCCATCAGTGGCGGCGCGTCAAGTATTCCTACATGGATTGCCGCCGTCAGGCGAAGAAACGCGGCCTCGTCATCCGCGGGCCGCAGAAAATCTGGGATTCGACCCTGGCGGCCTGCGGCCTTCTCTTCGCCAAGCGCCAGGGCGAGGCGGTGCTGCGGCGCTATCACGACATCACTTTCGCGCGCTTCTGGAAGCGCGAGCTCGACATCGAGGACCCGGCCGTCATCGCTGCCGTGCTCGGCGAAGCCGGGGCCGCGACCGCGGGGCTCGCCGACTATCTCGCCGGCGCGGGTCCGCGCGAGGTCGATCGCGTATCCCGCGCGGCCGAGGAAATGGGAATTTTCGGGGTGCCGACCTTCGTCGTCGACGGCGAACAGTTCTGGGGAAGCGAACACCTGCCCGACATCCGCGACATGCTTGGCCGATAGCGTCGTCTTGATGCTGTACAGCCGCCTGATGCTGTAGAGCCGGGAGGAGAGGCACCATGAGCAAAAACATCGTCTTCTGCGCCGATGGCACGTGGAACGGCCCGGGCCAGACCGACGGCGATGTCACGAGTTCCCCCGCCAGCAATGTGTTCAAGCTCTTTCTGCACCTCGCCGGGACCGACGTGCCGGGAACGACGCGGCTCGCCAAGGAACAGGAGCGCAGCCTTGCCGCCGCGGACGGGTCGCTCGTGCAAGTGACCAAATACCTGCATGGGGTCGGCGACTCCGACAATTTCCTGGCGAAGCTCCTGGGCGGGGCGCTTGGCGCGGGCCTGATCACGCGGATCGTGCGCGGATATACCTTCGTCTCGCGAAGCTATGCCCCGGGCGACAGGATCTACCTCGTCGGGTTCAGCCGTGGCGCCTACACGGCGCGGGCCCTGGCCGGGTTGATCTCGGCCAAGGGGCTGCTCGACCCCGCCGCGCTCGATCTAAATGACAAAGAGGACGCCTACCGGCTCGGATCGGCGGTGTGGCACCAGTACCGCCGTGAGGCCCTAGCGAAGGCCGGGCAGCCGCTCGACCACCTCAAAGCGATCGTCCTCGACCTCCCCGGATTCCTGCAACCACCGGCGCAGGCGCCCCGGCTCGTCCCGGCGCCGATCGAGGCGGTTGCGGTATGGGACACGGTCGGCGCGCTCGGCATCCCGATATTCAACAACCAAATGGTCGCGGTCGACGTCTTCCAGTTCGCCGACGCCGTTCTCAGCCGCAACGTGAAAAATGGCCGCCAAGCCATCTCGATCGACGAGCAACGCGCCAGTTTCACCCCGACCCTGTGGGAGCCCGATCCGCGGATCACCCAGGTCTTGTTTCCCGGGGCGCATGCCGATGTCGGCGGCGGCTACACCACCAGCGACAACGAAAGCGGGCTTTCGGACTGCGCGCTGCGCTGGATAACCCGTGAGCTGGCGGGATTGGGCGTGCGGTTCGCAGCTGCGCCGCTGATCGCGGAAGCCCCCAATCCAGCCGGCACCGCGCATCGACCGTGGCTGGAGCCCGAGTGGCTGGCCCTACCCCGCGGCTCCCGCAACCTGCCGACCGGGCTCGGCCTCTCGCAATCGGTGCTCGGCCGCATCAATGCCGGCCCGGTCATGCCCGATCGCGACGCACGCCCGATCCGCTACGCGCCGACCAATATCGGCCCCTATCTCAAC
>JBGPTQ010000275.1:0-3974 GCA_041490725.1 Allostellaceae bacterium
ATCCCCAACAGTTTGTAACACGGGTCGATCCATGCAAAATCGCAAGAGAGCCATGCGTTGCTGCATGGAGCGCGTGGCGATCATCCCTAAACCATGCCGAAAAAGGGAATAATCCGGATTTTTCTGAACGCGATGCGGGGTTTTCGATCCGGCCGAATCGGCGGCAAGGGTCGTCCGAGCTGTTACCGTTCGTTTAACATGCGCCCTTTGCTAACGTGTCGGCTCTGTTGGCGGTGCCCCATTGCGGCGAGAACGGGCGCGGCATTCGCGTGTCGCGTGCGGTATGATCGCGGCTGATGCTGCCCGAGGCGAGTGAAGCGAGAGGGAAGGGATGAGCGGGTTGATTGAGGCTGACGGTTTCCTCGACACCTTCCGGGCGCGCGGCGCGGCGATCGCCGATGCCTGTACCCGTTGCGGCGATTGCTTTCGCGCCTGCCCGATGACCGGGCCCGCCGGGATCGGCGAAGCTGATCCGAGCGCGACCGCCGGCGCCGTGGTTGACCTGATCACCGGCGGCGCGGGCAATCCTGAGGCGGTGCGCTGGGCCGAGGCGTGCAGCGGCAGCGGCTATTGCATTCCCGCCTGCAAGCACGGCATCAACCCGCGCTTCATGGTGCAGCTGGCCCGCGGCTTCGCCCGCCGCAACCCCGAGGACCTTCAGCCCACGGGCTCGTCCCGTGGCGCGAGCCCGCTCGCGGCACGCTGGCGCCAGGGGTTCCAGACGATGAGCCGAGGGGTGCGCGTGCTGTCGCGATTGCAGCTGCCGCCCGAGGTGCTGGCGCGGTTCGCGCCGCCGCGGGAGCCGCGCAGCCGCCCGCCCGACGTCGTTTTCTATACCGGCTGCAACGTGTTGAAGACGCCGCACATTGCGCTTTTGTGCCTCGACATCCTCGACCTCTTAGAAATCGATTACGAGGTGATGGGCGGGGTCGGCCAGTGCTGCGGCGTCTACCAGTATCGCGCCGGCGATTTCGCCACCAACAGCAAGGTCGCCTATGCGACGATCGACGGCCTTGCCGCAGCCGGGGCACCGACAGTGCTGGCGTGGTGCCCCTCCTGCATGATCTCGATCGGCGAGGTATCCCTGCCCAATTACGAAATGCAGTTCGGCACCAAACCCTTCGACATGAACCCGTTCCTGACCTTTCTCGCCAGCCATGCCGACCGGCTTGCCGGCTTGATGAAGCGGCGGGTCGAGAAACGCGTCGCCTTGCACGAGCGCCCGGTCTTCCCGGAGGTCATCGCCGCGGTCAAGAAGCTGCTGTCGATCATCCCCGGCGCCGAACTCATCGAGATCGACGTGCCGCGCGTCGGAACGCAGGCCAATAGCCTCGCGCAATTGCCCGACTTCAAGCGCGAGCTGGTGCAGCGCGAGCTCGCCGCGGTCGCCGATGCCGGGGTGACCACCTTGGCGACGATCTATCACGCCTGCCATCGCCAGATCTGCGACGCCGGCGACGGGCGCAGCTTTGAGGTCGTCAATTTCATGGAGATCCTCGGCGAGGGGCTCGGCCTTTACAGCGAGGATCTCTACAAGCGGCTGAAGCTGATCGGCGACATCGACGAGATCATCGTCGAGACCGCACCGATGATCGCGGCCAACCGGCTCGATCTTGACACCGTGCGCGACGCCCTCCTGGCCGAATTCGGCGCCAAGGCGAATTCGTAGGGTGGGTAGAGCGCAGCGAAACCCACCATATTTCGTGCGAGTGGATGGTGGGTTACGCTGCGCTCACCCACCCTACGCGTTCTACGGCTGTAAAGTTGACGCCGCTCGGCAAAGCCCTTAGCCTGCGCGCCATGTATTCGATCGTCACGCGCAGTGAACGACGGCGACGCCGCGCCAGCGGCGGGGCTCTTGTGTGGTGCGCGAGGCATGCTGCCGGTCATCGAAGGGGCTCCTTAAAGCCGCGCTGACCCGCATTGCCGATGGCACAGATCCAAGACCCCGCCGGTTCGCCCCGGTGGGGTTTTTCGTTGGAGGAGCAGGAGATGGCGAGCAACAAGCCCAGCGTGTTCATCGATGGCGAGGCCGGCACGACGGGCCTTGGCATCGCCGCGCGGCTCGAGGCGCTGCCGCAGATCGCGCTCAAAAGCCTGCCTCCGGCGCGGCGCAAGGACAAGGCGGCGCGGCGCGACATCATGGCAGAAGTCGATCTCGTTATCCTCTGCCTGCCCGACGACGCCGCGCGCGAGGCGGTGGCGCTCGCCGACGGGCTCGGGCCGAACATGCCTAGGCTGCTCGACGCCAGCACCGCGCATCGGGTCGATCCGCGCTGGACCTACGGCTTTCCCGAGATGATTGCGGGCCAGGCCCGGCAGATCGCCGGCGCGCGCAAGGTCGCCAATCCCGGCTGCTATCCGACGGGCGCGATCGGGCTCCTGCGGCCGCTGGTCGAATCCGGGCTGATCCCGCGCGACTACCCGATCTCGATCAACGCGGTCAGCGGCTATTCCGGCGGCGGAAGGCGAATGATCGAGGCGCATGACCAGAGCGGCGGCCCGGCCTTCGAACTCTACGCGCTCGACCTCGAACACAAGCACGTGCCGGAGACGCAGCTTTACGCCGGGCTCAGCCGGCGCCCGATCTTCGTGCCGTCGGTCGGGCATTTTCGCCAGGGCATGCTGGTGTCGGTGCCGCTCCATCTCGACGCGCTGGAGGGCAAGCCGCGCGGCGCCGATCTGCACGATGCGCTCGCCGCCTTTTACCAGGGCTGCGACTATGTCCGGGTGGTCGCGCCCGCCGGCGACGGCAAGCTCGAACCACAAGCGCTCAACGACACCAACCGGCTGGAATTGTCCGTGTACGCCAACGAGGCGCGGCGCCAGGCGGTCCTGGTGGCGCGGCTCGACAATCTCGGCAAGGGCGCATCGGGCGCCGCGGTGCAGAATTTGAGCCTGATGCTGGGGCTAGAGACATCAAATAATCTGTAGGATGGGCTGAGCAAAGCGAAGCCCATCGCCTCGGATTTCGGATCGGACATGATGGGTTTCACTGCGTTCAACCCATCCTACGAGGCACGTACGTTGCGCCGGAGAGATGTGCTGTCTGCGGCGATACCGTTTTGCCTGTTCAAAGGGACGAAAGCCATGGCCGCTGCCGCGATGATCACCCGCCCGATCCCGTCGACCGGCGAAGCGCTGCCGGTCATTGGGCTCGGCACCTCGCAGGTCTTCGACGTCGGGAGTGGCGCCGCGTCCCGCCAGCCCTTGCGCGAGGTGTTGCGCCTGATGCTCGAAGGCGGCGGAAAGGTGATCGACACCTCGCCGATGTATGGCCGCGCCGAGGCGGTGACCGGTGATCTCGTCGCCGAGATGGCCGTGCGGCCGCGCGTGTTTCTCGCCACCAAGGTGTGGACCAGCGGGCGCGAGGCCGGGATCGCCCAGATGCGTCGCTCGGCCGAATTGCTGCGCAGCCCAGTCATCGACCTGATCCAGATCCATAATCTCTTGGATTGGCGCACCCACCTCGCGACCCTGCGGGCGATGAAGGCGGAGGGAAAAATCCGCTATATCGGCATCACCCATTATACGACCGGGGCGCTCTCCGAACTCGCCCGCATCCTGGCGAGCGAGCCCGCCATCGATTTCGTGCAATGCGCCTATTCGCTGGGGATTCGCGCCGCGGAAACCGCGCTCTTGCCGATCGCCGCCGAGCGCAAGGTCGCGGTCATCGTCAACCGGCCGTTCGAAGACGGCGCCCTGTTCCGCCAGGTGCGCGGCCGGCCGTTGCCCGAATGGGCCGCCGAGTTCGACTGCACGAGCTGGGCGCAACTGTTCCTCAAATACATCATCGCCGAACCCGCCGTGACCTGCGCGATCCCGGCGACGAGCAATCCAACGCATATGGAAGACGACCTCAAGGCCGGGTCAGGCCGCCTGCCCGATGCGAAGCAGCGCGCGCAGATCCGGCAATTCTGGGATTCGCTCTAGTATACACAATGAGACAATGAGGCAGTGAGGATCGGTTACAC
>JBGPTQ010000276.1:0-3966 GCA_041490725.1 Allostellaceae bacterium
AGATCACCAGGTTTCCCGGGCCCGCCGCGGCGGTCTAGAAGATGCGGTCGGCGCGCGCCAGACCGACGCACCTCGCGTTGACCAGGATGTTGCCGGTATAGGCGGCATGGAACTGGCACTCGCCGCCGACCGTCGGCACCCCGACGCAATTGCCGTAGCCGCCGATCCCGCCGTCGCCGCCCGACACGAGATGGCGCGTTTTCGGGTGATCGGGGCTGCCGAAGCGCAGCGAATTCAACAGCGCGATCGGCCGCGCGCCCATCGTGAACACGTCGCGCAAAATGCCGCCGACCCCGGTAGCCGCGCCCTGGTAAGGCTCGATGAACGAGGGATGGTTGTGGCTCTCGATCTTGAAGACGACCGCGTCGCCGTCGCCGATGTCGATAACGCCAGCGTTCTCGCCCGGGCCGCAGATCACGCGAACGCCGGTTGTCGGCAGGGTCCGGAGCCAGACTTTCGACGATTTATACGAGCAGTGCTCACTCCACATCGCCGAGAATATACCAAGCTCGGTCAGGTTCGGAGTGCGCCCGAGGATCGCGCAAGCGCGCTCGAACTCCTCCGCGCTGAGCCCGTGCTCCTCGGCCAGCTCGGTGGTGACGTTGCTGCCGATCACGTCAATTGCAATAGCTCGGGGTGAAGCGGAGGTGGGCGGCGGCCGTCTGGCCGCCTGCACTTTGGCCGCGGTCTCGTGGCGCGCTCCTCTCCCACCTAGAGCTGACCCGCCAGGAAATCAATTGTCCGCTCCATCGCCCCCGCGTCGGCAGGAAACGGTACGGCCAACAGGTCCGTCACGCCGATCTCGGCGAGCCGACGCAGCTCAGCCTCGACGGTTGCCGCGTCTCCCACGAGCGGGATGTCCGCGGGACCTGACACCCCTTCGCGGGCGAGCATGGCCTGGTACGAGGGGAGGGTGCCGTAGATCGCGAACACCCGGCTCGCGACCTCGCGCGCTTGGTCGGGGGTGTTGGTGATCGCAATCGGCAAGCCCGCCACGACCCGCGGCGCGGGACGCCCCACCTCCTGGGCCGCTTGGCGAATCCGCGGCACGATGTGCGTCTCCAGCGTGTGCGGGCCCGTCATCCAGGTGACGGTCCCATCCGCGAACTGCCCTGCAAGCCGGAGCATCACCGGGCCTAGTGCCGCGACGAGCAAGGGGACCCGTGCCACCCCTGGAAACTGCAGCGCCGCGTCGACCTGGTAACAATCCCCGTGAAACGCCACTGGGCGCCCCTCGAGAAGTGGCGCCAGCACCGCGAGGTACTCCCGCATATGATTCGCGGGCTTGTCCCAGGAGAAGCCGAGCATGTTCTCCATCATCATGCGGTGTGAGAGGCCAATTCCGAGGGTAAACCGTCCTCGCGTGGCCATCTGGGCCGTCAGGGCCTGCTGGGCCATGGTAAACGGGTGACGCGGAAAGGTCGGCACGACCGCGGTGCCGAGTGCTATCCGGTGGGTTTCTCGCCCAAGGATAGCCATGGTGCCAATGGCATCCAACGCAAAGACGTGTACCAACCACGCTGCGTCAAAGCCGCGCGCCTCAAGCGACTGTACTTCACGCACGAGCGCATCGAGGTCCGGGAGCATATGGCTGTACTCATCGGGTTGCGATAGCAACAGGTGCTCTTGGCCGATCATGATGCCGATCCGCATGTTCTCCTCCCCTGAGAGTTTAGTGTTCCGTTACTGCAAGGCGCTGACCAGGCCGTCGAAAAACGCGCGGCCATCGGTCCCCCCCAATAAGGGATCGGTGGCGTTCTCGGGATGCGGCATCAGGCCGAGGATCGTGCGGCTGTCGTTGAAGATGCCGGCGATGGCGCGGGCCGAGCCGTTGAAATTGTCGTCGTCGCTCAATTCGCCCGAGGGCCCGCAATAGCGGAACGCGACGAGGCCCTGGTCCTCCAGCCGGTCCAGGGTCGCCGGATCGGCGGTATAGCCGCCGTCATGATGCGCCACCGGCACGCGGATCGTCTGGCCGGCGGCGTAGCCGCAGGTAAAGATCGTCTGGCTATTTTCGACCCGCAGATGGATGTCGCGGCAGGTGAAGGCGAGCGAGCGGTTCGGCAACAGCGCTCCCGGCAGCATGCCGGCTTCGGTGAGGATCTGAAACCCGTTGCAGATGCCCAGGACCGGGGTGCCGCGCTCGGCGCGGGCCTTGACCTCGCGCATGATCGGCGAATGCGCCGCCATCGCGCCGCAGCGCAGATAGTCGCCATAGGCAAAGCCGCCGGGCAGGATGATCAGGTCGGTGTCGGGCAGGGTCGCATCGCGGTGCCAGATGCGCGCCGGCTCATGGCCGGTGGCGAGCTTCCAGGCGAGGCACACATCGTGCTCGCGGTTGGAGCCGGGGAACATGATGATTGCGGCTTGCATCGCGGGCCGGTTGCGATCGGCGGATGACCGTCACATACGCTGCGCCGCCAAGGTGTTCAAGCCGGGGCATTCAAGCCGGCCGTCGATGCCTTCGCGACCGGCGCACCACCGGAGGTTCCCTCAGTGTTGTGGCGTGGACCAGACGATCGCGGTCGCGGTGCCGAGGAACACCAGCGCCTGAGCGCCGAGGGAGGGCTGGAGAAAGCTGAAATAGGTACAAAACACCCCGAGGCTTCCGAACAGCGTCGAGAAGGCCGACAGCGCGATTTGCAGCACCGTTGCTTCCAGCATCACGACATGCCCTTGTATGCTTTTGCTGCGCGGCACTTGGGCACGGATGCCCCAAGCTTCATAGTAAATTGTTGGTTAATTAACCACGCGAAGCAAACACCCGCCGGCCTCAGGAAATCCCGCAGCTCCACTCTTTGTCGTGACCGGTAGGAGCGGCATCGGGCATTTCGAACGGCGCCCCCTCGCCGGGATCGCCGCCGATGATGCTGACCCCGGAGACGATTGGAGCCTTTGCCGGATCGCTGCCCGACACAATGGAGCCGCCGGAAACGATTTCGCCGCGCTGCGGCCAGAGCATGCGAAAATCTTCGAGCCGCCGCCCGGTCCCGCCGCGGACATAGACCGCTGCCGACAGGCGAAAGCTGTGCCCGGCGATCGACGCGCCGACCGGGCCTCCGCTCTCTGCCCAAATCGCCTCGTCGCCGTCGAACCAGGCATTCAGCGCCGTGCTGTCGTCATGCGCGCCGTCGCCCCACAGCACGATCCCGGCACGGACGCAGTGTTGCGGCTCCGCCGCGACCGCGGACATCGGCAGCGCAGCGAGGACCACACAAACAAGTGCAAAGGATCGCGTCATTGCGAGGAGCGCAGCGACGAAGCAATCTCGATGGCATTGAGGACGGCCGGCGCGAGATTGCTTCGCTTCGCTCGCAATGACATCGGTTGAGCTCAGCCAATCTCGATCGCGTAATTCTCGATCACCGGGTTGGCGAGCAATTGCCGGCACATCTCTTCGACCCGCGCGCGCGCCAGGGCGGGATCGGTGTCGGCGAGATCGAGCTCGATCAGCTTGCCTTGGCGGACGTCGCCGACCCCGGCGAAGCCCAGGCCCTTCAGCGCATTGCCGATCGCCTGGCCCTGCGGATCGAGCACCCCGGGTTTCAGGCTGATATGGACGCGCGCCTTCACTGCCGCGGCTCCTACTGCACCATCTTCGGCGCCGGGAAATCGCCCGGGCCGCCCTCCGGCACAATGCCAAGCCGGCGCGCCACCTCCTGGTAGCCCTCCTCGACCCGGCCGAGATCCTCGCGGAAGCGGTCCTTGTCCAGCTTCTCGTTGGTGCGCGAATCCCACAACCGGCAATTGTCCGGGCTGATCTCGTCGGCGATCACGATGCGCACCTCGTCATCGCTGTAGAGCCGGCCAAATTCCAGCCGGAAATCGACCAGCCTGATGTTGATCCCGAGAAACAGCCCGGTCAGGAAATCGTTGACCCGCAGGGCGATTTGCCCGATCTCGTCGAGATCGCGGGAGCTTGCCCAGCCGAAGGCGGTGATGTGCTCTTCGGAGACCAGCGGATGG
>JBGPTQ010000277.1:0-3963 GCA_041490725.1 Allostellaceae bacterium
GACCGACCCGGCCTTCCAGAGCGCGGTGTGGAACGTGCGCAAGGAAGGTCTCAACATCATGATGTCGATGAAGGGCGACGGGAAGCCGGTCTCGTTCATCGAGGATTGCGCGGTGCGGCTCGAAGATCTGGCCGAATACACCGACCGGCTGACCCGGGTTTTCGAGAAACACGGCACCGTCGGCACCTGGTACGCGCACGCCTCGGTTGGCTGCCTGCATGTCCGGCCGGTGCTGAATTTGAAGCAGGAACTCGGCGCCAAACAGATGCGCGCGATCGCCGAGGAAGCCTTCGCGATGGTGCGCGAATACAAGGGCTCGCATTCGGGCGAGCACGGCGACGGGCTGGTGCGCTCCGAGCACCACGAGGCGATGTTCGGGCCGCGCATCATCCGCGCCTTCGAGGAGGTCAAGGACACCTTCGACCCGACCGGGCTGTTCAACCCGGGCAAGATCGTGCGGGCGTCGAAAATGGACGATCGCAGCCTGTTTCGGTTCAAGCCGGGCTACCGGCAGTTGCCGCTCGACAGCGCGCTCGACTGGTCGGAATGGGGCAGCTTCGCCAGCGCCGTCGAGATGTGCAACAACAACGGCGCCTGTAGGAAATCCGACCCCGGCGTGATGTGCCCGTCCTACCGCGCCACCGGCGACGAGCAGCATCTGACGCGCGGCCGCGCCAACAGCTTGCGTTTGGCGCTGTCGGGCCAGCTCGGCCCCGATGCGCTTGTGTCGGAGGAGATGCGCGAGACGATGGCGCTGTGCGTCTCGTGCAAGGGCTGCCGGCGCGAATGCCCGACCGGGGTCGACATGGCGCGCATGAAGATCGAGTTCCTGCATCACTACCAGAAGCGCCATGGGCTTTCGCTGCGCGACCGCGCGATCGCCTATCTGCCGCGCTATGCGCCCTATGCCGCGCGCCTCGCGCCGCTCTTCAACCTGCGCAACCGGATGCCGATGCTCGCCGCGCTCGGCGAGCGGCTCTTCGGGTTCAGCGCGCGGCGCCAGCTGCCGGAATGGTCATCGAGCCCCTATCGCGGCAGCAGTGACACCGGGCCGGCTGGCGGGCGCGACGTGGTGCTGCTGGTCGACACCTTCAACCGCTATTTCGAACCCGAGAATGCCTTTGCCGCCGAGCGGGTCCTCGCCCGCGCCGGCTATCGGGTAACGACGCCCGAGCCGGCGGTCGGCCGGCCCTTATGCTGTGGCCGGACCTTTTTGGCGGTCGGACTCGTCGACGAAGCGCGCAAGGAGGCCCGGCGCATGCTCGATGCGCTGGCCTCCGCGATCGCCGCGGGCACCCCGATCATCGGGCTGGAACCGGCTTGCCTCTTAACCCTGCGCGACGAGTTCCCGGCGATATTGCCTGGCGCCGCGACCCAGGCGCTCGCCGCCCACGCCCAGCTCTTCGAGGAATTTGTCGCCAGCGAAACGGAGGCCGGCCGCTTTGCGCTGCCGCTCGGGGCGATGCCCGGCATGACCGCCCTCTTACACGGCCATTGCCACCAAAAGGCCTTCGGCACCGCCGGCGCGGCGGCCAAGGCGTTGGCGCTGATCCCGGAGCTGACGGTCGAGACCTTCGATTCGACCTGTTGCGGCATGGCCGGCTCGTTCGGCCTCGAAGCCGAGCATTACGATTTATCGATGAAGATCGGCGAATTGGGCGTGTTGCCGAAGATGCGCGGCGCACCGCCCGATACGCTGCTGGCCGCCTGCGGCACCAGCTGCCGGCATCAGATTGCCGAGGGCGCCGGGCGCGAAGCGCGGCACATCGTGCGAATACTGGATGAGGCCTCGGCTCCGGCCTAGGGATTGTTAGGAAATAACTGCACCGTTTGGACCGCGGGCGTCCCGCCCGCATGCGGCCGGGACGGCCGCGGTCCGAGCACTGCCGCTTGCCGCAGCCGATTCGATAATTTGCCGACGGGTCCTTAGAATCAGAGCAAGGCGAGACCAATGCCCTTATTGGTGCCGATTTCGGTCGGTGAGCTGCTCGACAAGATCAGCATCCTCGAAATCAAGGCAGAGGCAATCACCGACCCGGCAAAGCATGCCAACGTGATGCGCGAACTCGCCGCGCTCGATGCGGTGCGCCGGCGCGAGGTCGCTGCGGCGCCGGAATTGGCGGCGCTCTATGCCGAGCTTCAGGCCGTCAATCGGGCCCTGTGGCGAATCGAGGACGACATTCGCGCGATTGAGCGCGCCGGGCAATTCGACGACCGCTTTGTCGAGCTCGCGCGCAGCGTCTACCGCAACAATGATCGGCGGGCGGTCTTGAAGCGGCGCATCAACGAATTGACCGGCTCCGAGATCGTCGAAGAAAAATCGTACGTTTGAAAGTCATCGGTTTTTGGGCTCAATAAGCCTTCCCCGGCGGATAGGTCGGGTATTTGGGTAGCGCCGGGTCCATGTGATCCCAGGGCTGGGCGCTTTTGACGAAGATGTCGGCTTCGGCGCGAAACCCGCTCGGGTCGTCGAGCGTGCCGACCCGGATGCCGACGATGTCGGGCCGGGTCGACACCTGGATCAAGAGTGGCGAGCCGCAATCGCCGCAGAACGCACGGGTTACCGCGTTGCCGGCTTCCGATTTCGCGACATAAATTTTCGGCGCCCCCCGGGTGATGCGGAAGCCCTCGGCCGGCACGCGCATCGCCGCGACATAGGCGGTGCCGCTGGCGCGTTGGCAGTCGCGGCAATGGCATTGCAGCGAGAACACCGGATCGCCTGCGGATTCATAGCGCACCGCACCGCACAAACAGCCTCCCGTCCGCACTGCTGCCATCGCCATCTCCCTCGCCGTGATCTGCTCGCACGAGATTGCTTCGTCGCTGCGCTCCTCGCAATGACAACACTTTTGGCTGTCATTGCGAGCGAAGCGAAGCAATCTCGGCGACACGGGTACGCAACCTCCGCAACCGCCTTCGCAGCCTCTGCGAAAGCCGATAGGCTGCGTCCCTCGCGAATCGGCCGGCGGAGGTTTGGATGACCGACTGGATCCTGCGCGGCGGCATGGTGATCGACGGCACCGGCGCGCGCCGCTTCCCTGCCGATGTGGCGATATCAGGCGACCGCATCGCCGCGCTCGGTGAGGTGCCGCAATCCGCCAGGGCGCGCGAGATCGACGTTTCGGGCAAGATCGTCGCGCCCGGTTTCATCGATGTGCACACCCATGACGACCGCGCCTTGTTCGCCTCTCCCGAGATGGCGGCAAAGGCGAGCCAGGGCGTCACCACGGTCATCACCGGCAATTGCGGAATCAGCCTCGCGCCGCTGGCGTTAGACCGGCCGCCGCCGCCGCCCATGGATCTGCTCGGCGACACCGCCGATTTCGCCTATCCGCGCTTTGCCGATTATCTCGCCGCGCTCGACAAGGCGCCGCCCGCGATCAACGCCGCCTGCCTCGTCGGCCATTCGAGTTTGCGCGTCGGCACGATGGCCGAACTCGACCGGGCGGCCCGCGCCGACGAGATCGCCCATATGGCGGAGCTTCTGCAGGAGGCGCTCGATGCCGGCGCGATCGGCATGTCTTCGGGGCTTTACTATGCGCCGGCGTTTCATGCTCCGCCGGCCGAAATCGAGGCGCTTGCGGCGCGGTTGCGGCCGGCCGGTGCGCTCTACACGACGCATATGCGCGACGAGGCCGAGCACGTTCTCGATAGCCTGGAGGAGAGCTTCCATGTCGGGCGCGCCGCGCGGGTGCCGGTGGTGATCTCGCACCATAAGACGACCGGAATCGCCAATTTCGGCCGGACCGCCGAGACATTGCCGAAGCTCGCGGCGGCGATGGCGGGACAGGAAATCGGGCTCGACGCCTATCCTTACATCGCCTCGTCGACCGTGTTGCGCCCCCAGCGCATCGAGGACGCGACGCGGGTGCTGATCACCTGGTCGAAAGGGGCGCCTGACCAGGCCGGGCGCGAGCTGACCGAGATCGCCCGGGATTGGGGCGTCGGCATTCTCGAAGCGGC
>JBGPTQ010000278.1:0-3948 GCA_041490725.1 Allostellaceae bacterium
AAATGAGGGGGCACTTAGAGCGTTAACAGATGAGGTCGAAACACCTCGGATCGGGGCTCGGCCGGTGGTTTCTATGCGTCCATCGCACTTATCGGTTGACAAATTGAGAATAATATGTTATGTTGCACAACGATAATCCAAAGCCCATTGGCCTAGCCAGTCACCGATTTCTGCTGTTATCACAATAAGAGGAGCCGCCCATGGCTGAAACGCCGCTGCCAACCCGCCGAGACCAGCCCGCGCGTGCTCAGCCCTTCCACAAGGGTCGGTCGGGCAACCCCGCCAGGCCGGCCAAGGATCAAAAAACCGCAAGACCCGGGCTGCGTGCGAGCTACCGGCGATCGACGCCACCGATGTCGAGCGGCGGCTGCGACGGGTGGAGGCGATCGAACACTCCGGCGAACCCCCCGGCGCGAACCGGTGCCGTGCCGGCCGCGCCCGCTGTAAATTTCCTGTAAAAACAGCGAAAACAGCGGACCGGCGGCGGCCTGGAGCGCGCCCTCTCAGCGATCATCCCCGGGCTATGACGGGTAGAGCAGGCGATTCAAGATCATCAGATATCGCTCTAGGCCTTGCGCGCGCGGTCGGATCGACCGCTGGCGGCGCGCCGCGCGGGCAGCGGAGGAGCGGCAGCGCCGACGCGCGGCTGCTCGGTCCACTCGCGCCACAGCGCGACGAGCGCCGCCATCACCGCCGGGCCGAGAAACAGTCCGAGAAACCCCATCGTTTGCAACCCGCCGAGAATGCCGAGCAATACCAGCAGGAAGGGCAGCCGTGCCGCGCCGCCGATCAGGACGGGGCGGACGAAGTGATCGGCGACGAACATCACCACGCTGCCAAACGCGAAGATGATGATGGCTCCGAGCGTGTTGCCGACGGCCAGGAGGTAGAGACCGGCGAGGCAATAAACCACCGGCGCGGCAAACGGGATGACCGCGGCCACGCCCGTCACCGCGCCGAACGAGGCCGGGTAGGGTAGGCCGACGGCGAAATAGACGATGCCGAGGAGAATGCCTTCAGCAAGCCCGACCAGCACCAGGCCGTTCACCGTGCCGTGCACCGCGGCGATCATGTGGCGCGCGATGCGCTCGCCGCGCAGTCCGATCAAGCGGTCGCTGAGCTCGCGCAGCCGGTCGGCCAGCGCACCGCCGTCGCGGAACAGAAAAAACAGGGTGAGCAGCGTGAACAACAGGAGCGCGAGCCGATGGACGACCTCGCCGCCATATTGGCGTGCCGCTTCGGTCAAGGTGCGCAGGTTCCGGCCGATCATCTCCTCGGCCATGGCCGGGTCGCTGAGGTTGGCGCGCCACCAATCGGCGATCGTCGGTCCGGCCAAGGGCAGGTCGCCGATCCAACCCGGCACCGGCAGCCCGTGGTGACGCGCCTCGGCGACGAACCCGATCACGAAATCGCTTTCGCGGCCCAAGCCAATTCCGAGCAGCACCAGCGGGCCGAGGATGACCACCCCGATCCCGGTCGTCGCCAGCAAGGGCCCCAGCACCCGGTCGCTGCGCTCCGGCAGCAGCCGCAGCAGGGGGCGGTAGAGCGGCCATAACGCGATCGCGAGCACCCCGGCCCAGGCCAGCGCGGGAAGGAAGTCGAAGAGGATCCACAGACCGACGGCCACCACCGCCGTCGCCAGCGCAATGCGGGCGAATTGCTGCCAGGAAGATGATCCTGCCTCGGGTGGAGTCGCGCGATCGGCGTCCATCGCGTCTGGCCCTTTTCAATCTGTCGCGACGAAGTCTAGCCGAAGCGACGGTCGCTGGCACGAGACCAGCGGTGGAGCTGATGGCAAGCGCGCCACCAGATAAGCCGGTCCAAGCCCGATATATGCCGACCAAAGCGCTGGTCGCGGCCTTGCCTGTCGTTACCACCGGGCATACTCTAGGCCATCTCGGCATTTCGACTGCCGACAACACACAAGGGGGTCAGCTGATGGCGTATACTCTCGAACAGTTCTCGACCGACTGTCACCGGGTCCTCGCTGCGGATCCCGGTCCGGAAGGCCGCAAGAAGGTTTGCGCGCTGGTTCAGAAAGCCTGCACCGACGAGGCTTTCGTCAGCAAGCACCTTCCCGACACCGGGCCCGAACGCAAGATTTTGTACGAAGATCCGCAACTCGGCTTCTGCATCCTCGGCCATGTCCATCACGGCGCCAAGCAAAGCGCGCCGCACGATCATGGCCCGACCTGGGCAATCTATGGCCAGGCCATTGGCGAAACGGTGATGACCGATTGGGCGCTGGTGTCGCCGGCGAGCGAGGAGCAGACCGGCAAGGTGCGCTACGTCCGCGACTACACGCTTACCCCGGGCGCCGCCTACGTCTACAACGAGGGCGACCTCCATTCGCCGCGCCGCGAAGGCTCGACCAGGCTGATCCGGATCGAGGGTCGCAATGTCGAAAAGATCCGGCGGTTCCCGTACGAAAAAGCGTAACCTGGACCGCCGCGCTCGGTAGAATGACGAGGGCGCCCGATCGGGGCGCCCTCGCTGTTGGTCCGGATCGGCCGCGAGCGTCGAGCGCTCGCCGCCCGATTACCGGGCTACTCGACGACCGTGACGCGCCGGTTGCGCGGCTCGCGAACGCCATCCTGGGTCGGCACGGCGAGATCGTTCTCGCCGACGCCCCCGATCGCTATCGCCTGCGGCGGCACGCCCATCCGGACGAGAGTATCGGCGACATGTTTCGCCCGCCTGTCAGACAGCCTCTGGTTATAGGGGACCGAACCGGAGGTGTCGGCGTGGCCCGTCACCTGCACGGCCACCACGCCGCCGGCGGCGTAAACGCTTGCAGCCTGTTGCAGGATCGCCATGCCTGACGGCCCGACCCAGGACCGGTTCCAGCCGAAATACACCGTGAAAACGCGGGCGCCGACCGGCATTCCCGCGACTGGTCCGGGCGGTGGTGGCGGCGGCGGCGCGGGCACGCACGCTGCCAGGGCCAGCAGTGAACAGAGGACGATCGCGCGCTTCATGGGGGGGTTCCTCCGACAGTTGAGAAACCCAGCTTATAAAACATCGCTGGATTATACTACGGCAAAGCGTGTTTCCGCCATCAAACCCGCCCCGCCTCAGCGCGGCGCGCCGAGATAATGAGGCGCTAGCTCGCGCCTTCGACGATCAGCGCGCGGGCCTGCGAGTTGGCCAGCCGGATCGGCAGGGCCGCCTGGTACTCCGGCGAGTTGTACCAGCGCCGCGCGGCCGCAGCGTCGGCAAACTCGATGATGACGACGCGCTGCGGCTCGGGGCTGCCCTCGATCAGTTCGGCCTTCCCGCCGCGTGCGATGAAACGCCCGCCATATTGCGCGATGCTGGTGCCGGCGAGCGCCCGGTACGGTTCGTATCCGGCGGGATTGGTAACCTCGACCTCGGCGACGAAATATGCCGGCATCCGTGCCTCCGCTGGCTGATTTTTCTGAGGTTCGCAGCTTAGCTGAGGCGCGCGCGTGCGGGAAACACCGATACGCTAATCCGCCAGATCCAATGCCGCAGTCAGATCGCCGGTCCGCTCCCGCACGCCGGCAAGCGGTACCAACTCGAACCGGCGAGTAATCAATTTGAGGATCGAATTCGTGTCATAGGCGGTCTTGTCGATAAAGCCGCGCCGGGCATAGGGCGAGACGATGACCGTGGGGATCCGCGTGCCGGGACCGAAGCGGTCGCCCCAGCCCGGCCCGTGCGGCGGCGGCACATGGTCCCAGAAGCCGCCATTCTCGTCATAGGTGAGGATGACCATCATGCCGTCCCATTGCGGGCTGCGGCGCAGCCGCTCGAGCAGGTCGGCGATGTGCGCATCGCCGCTCGCGAGGTCGGTATAGGACGGGTGCTGCGTCAGCCGTCCGACCGGCTTGTAGAAGGCGACCGCCGGCAATGTGCCCTGGTCGATGTCGCGCAGCAAATCATCGCCGTCTTTCAGGTGTAGGGCGCGGTCTTGTGTCCCCGGCG
>JBGPTQ010000279.1:0-3939 GCA_041490725.1 Allostellaceae bacterium
ACCACCCGGCGCAGCAGCACTTCGTATCGCCGCCGGGTCCAATGCAAGACCGGTGGCTCCCGCTCCTTTGTGCGCTGCGGCAGGAACAACAGCGACAGCGCCGGTGTCACCGTAAGGGCGACGACAAGCGAGGCGAGAACCGCGAGGATGTAGGTGATGCCGAGCGGCGCGAACAGCCGACCGGCAACCCCCGGCAACGTGACGACCGGGAGGAAAACGAGGATCACCGCGAAGGTGGCATAGACGACGGCGCTGCGGACCTCAAAGGTGGCTTCGAGGACGACAATTGCGGCCGCGCGCGGGTCCGCGAGCCGCTTGTTCTCGCGCAGCCGCCGGGTGATGTTCTCGACGCCGATAACGGCGTCGTCGACGACCTCGCCCACGGCGATGGCCAAGCCGCCCAGGGTCATCGTATTGAGCGTGACGCCAAAATGCTGCACCACGACGACCGCTGCCAGGAGCGAAATCGGGATTGCCGTGCAGCAGATCGCGGCCGTACGCAGATCGAACAGGAAAAGGAAGAGCACGACCACGATCAGCACCGCGCCGATCAGCAGCGAAGAGCGCAGATTGTCGGTTGCCGCCGTGACGAAGTTGGCGGGACGGAAAAGTCTGGCGTGAAGGGTTACGCCCTCCTGCTGCAGCGCGGGGCCAAGGTCGGCAAGAGCCGCTTCGATGCCCGCCGTGACCTCCAGCGTGTTGGCGCCGTACTGCTCATCGATATTCATGACCACCCCGGGCTGCCCCATGATGGCCGCGCCGCCGTCGGCCGGCTCTGGCGCTTCGATGACGCTCGCCACATCGCCAAGCGTGATGCTGCCGCCGTCATGCCGGGCCAGCACCGTGCGGGCAATGTCCGCGGGCCGCAGTGGCTGTCCCACCGCCTGCAGCGTGATCCGCTGGTTCGGCGTGCTGACAAAGCCGGCGCCGCGCACGCCGGTCGCGCGCCGCGCCGCCGCGAGCACGTCGTCGATGCCGAGCCCGAACCGGATCAGCCGGTCGGCATGGACGAGGATCTGGGTGGACCGTTCCTCCCCGCCGAAGATCTCGGCGCCCGCGACCCCCGGCACCGATAAGAGGCTCGGGCGGATCGTCCACTTCGCGATCGTGCGCAGCTGCATCAAGGATTGCGTGGCCGATGTCAGCCCGATGACCAGGACAGTCGCCGCGGACGAGGTGAGCGGCGTCATCGTGGGTGCCTGGACCCCGGCGGGGAGCTGGCCGACGACCGTCGCCAGCCGCTCGGACACGAACTGCCGATCGCGATAGAGGTCGGTGGACGGGTCGAAATAGACCTTGATGTCGGACAGTCCCTGGATCGAAGTCGAGGCTATCCGCTGCAGGTTTGGCGCGCCGTTGATCGCCGTCTCGATCGGCCGGGTGACCAGCGTCTCGACCTGCTCCGACGACAGGCCGGGCGCTTCGGTCTGTACGTCCACCTGCGGCGGCGCGAACTCCGGAAAGGCGTCGTAGCTCGCCTGACCGAGGCTATAGATCCCGTAAGCGACGAGCAGGCAACACAGCGCAACGATGATGCCGCGGATGCGCAGCGCGAAGCGGATGATCAAGGCCTGCAGGCCGGTGACGCGCATCATCTCTAGTCCTCAATCGGGACCTGCGAGCGAAACTCTTCGGAGAGGAGCATCTGCGCACCGCGCACCGCGATTTCCGCATCGGGCGGCAAGCCGGTAACGATGTATGCCCTATCGGGGCCCGGATGATCGGGAGCGATCTCGTGTCGGACAAAGGTATTCGGGTCCGTCCGGAGATAGATCCAAGCCTGCCCTTGCAGCCAAACGACGGCCGCTTCAGGCACGATCACCCCCCGCTCGACGGCATCGACCGGCAGCAGCACCTGAAGGTTCAAGCCGGGCAGCAGTACCGCTTCGGCTGGAGCCCGGTAGAGCAAGCTGATCCCCTGCAGTCTGGGATCCATGGTTGTCGCCGGCGAGAGATAGGTGAGCTGCATCTCGGTCGCCCCATTGAGCCGGGCGATGGCCGTTTCCGGTGGCGTCACCACGACCGCGCCGGGGGGCAGGGTCACCTTTACCAGGTAATCGGCTCGCTCGATGAGCCGCGTGATCAGCGCCGTGCGATCGATCAGCGCCGCGCCGAGCACGCTTCCCCACGCCTGCCGAGCGCTCGCCGCCACGCTCGACAGGCGGGATTGGGCGGCGTCGAGCACCGCCTTATCCACCTCGAAGCTCCCCTGCGCCCCCTGCAGCTGCGCGGTCGATATGTTTCGCTGGTCCTTGTAAAGCAGCTTCGCGCGTTCGAACGCACCGCGCGAGACGGCCAGCTTGGCGGTCGCGGTCTGCACTTGGCTCGCGGCCTCCAGATAGCGGTTGGCGAGCTCGGTCAACGGCGCCGGATCGAGTACGGTGCCGTAGCCGACTACGGATTCCTGCGCAGGCGAGGGGCGTGCGCGGGCCGTTTCGATGCCGCTATCCTGCTGATCCGCGGCGCTCAGAGTGAGGACGGCAAATCCGTTCTTCACGCTCACGCGGGCCGGCGGGCTGACCGTGCTGCGGGCTTTATCCTCGTCTTCGGCCTTGCTCGGGGCGAGGAGCACCGGCAACAGCGATCCGAGCCCCGCCCCGAGCGCCAGCACGATCAGAACGGCCCAGACGACCCGGCGCCGATTGAATGAGAGCGATCCTGGCATCATGAATGCGGTTCAGAAGGCAGCCGAGGGCTGATTTCTTGGACGGAGAATAGGGCGGTCGGCTCGTATAGGGGATGTTGGAGGGCATCCTCCAAAGCGCCTGTCGCCTCCCGCTGCGCAACGATCGCGTCAAAATGCGACAGGCGGATCGCCGCCGTTTCAAGTTCCGCGGACACCAGGGTCGGCCGATCGACCTGGCCGGCGCGAAATGACGCCGCGACTTGGCCCTCGCGGCGTCGCGCGCCGGCAAGGAGCGCATCGGAGGTTGCCAGCCCGCGCTGCGCCGCCCCCTGCGCGGCGAGCGCGGTGTCGATCGCCCCGATGATCCGGGCCTGCAGCGCGGTGAAATCAGCCGCTGCAAGCTGCCGCTTGGCAAGCGCTTCGGCGATCTGGCCCTGGTTTTGGTTGAAGACCGGGAGGTCGAGCGCCGGGCTCAGGCTGAACTTGTTGATTCCGGCGTCATAATTATAGCCCGGGCCTAAAGTCACGTCGGGATACTGGTTCGCCACCGCCAGCTGAAGCGCCGATTGCGCCGCTTCATACTCCGCCAGTGCCGCCTGGATTTCGGTTCTCCCGTTCAGCGCGCCGCGGCGCAGCTCGCCATCGGCAACCCCCTGCGGCAGCGCCCCGGCATGCGCGAACGCCGCGAAGGCGAGCGTGACGCCGGCCAACGCACGCGCTGGCACTCCAACCGAACTGGCCAATTGAGCTTCTGCCATATCGGCGGCCCGCTCGAAGCCGCGCAGGTCAACCGCGATCTGCGCGCCCGTAATGCGCTCGCGGGTGACATCGAGAGCGCTGGCTTCCCCGACCTCCAGCCGCCGTTCGAGAAGGCGCACGAGCTCTTCCTGGAGATCGCGCCGCTGGCGGGTCAATGCCATGCGTTGCCGCGCCGCCCAGAGATTGAGGAGCGCGCTGCGCACGCCGGCGCGCACCCGCCATCCGGCAGTGGCGAGATCCCAGCGGGCGGCTTCGGTGATCTGTTTGGCCTGGCCGACGCGGTACTCGCGCTTGTCGAAGGTCTCGACAATGAGATTGATCACCGGGCCGATCGTCAGCGGAATCGCGCCCGGGGTGATCGCCCCGGCGACTGCAGCGGAGTTGAATACGGCAGCGAAATTGAGGATCGGGTTGGGACGCTGCCCCGCCGTGATCACCGCGGCGCGGGACAGCGCCAGCCTGGCCCGCGCGATATCGAGGTCGGGGTGGTAATAGACCGCGGCGAGGGTGAGCGTCGTGAGATCCCAGGAAATTCCGTCATGAGGCTCGGTCTC
>JBGPTQ010000280.1:0-3933 GCA_041490725.1 Allostellaceae bacterium
TCGCCATCGCCCGGCGCAACCCGCATGGCCGCTCGGCCGAGCCGCTGCGCACGCTGGGCGCGGTCTTTACCGCCGAAGAGCGCTTCGCGGAGGCCAAGCGGGTGCTCAGCGAGGCGCTGGCGCAGGACCGCAAGCAGCATGGCGAGGGCGGGATCGACACCGCGCGCAGCCTGGCGCAACTCGCCAATTCGTATCTGCGCCAGGGTAAGGCCGGCGCCGCGCTGCCCCTGATCGAAGAGGCCGCCGCGATCGATCAGAGCCGGCTCGGGGCCACCCATCCCTTCATCGCCGACGATCTGCACGATCTCGGCCTCGCCTACGATGCGCTTCGCCGCGGCGACGAGGCGCGCCGGGCCTTCACCGCCGCGATCAATATCCTCGAACGCGGCGCCGGCCGGGAGACGCCGCGGGTCGCCTATGCCGAACTCGAACTCAGCCGCCTCTACCGCCAGGCGGGCGAGGCGGCGGCGGCCGATGCCGCGTTCCGGGACGCCCGCCGCATCCTCAACAAGGAAGAGGCTGAAGAGCACAAGCGCGAACGTGAAGTGTGATGCGCGGCGACCTCCAGGTTCTGCTCGAATTTTCCCACACAATCGTCATCCCGGCGAAGGCCGGGACCCACGGCTCAACCGTCTCGGTGTCGGATCAGTGGGTCCCGGCCTTCGCCGGGATGACAGGTTAAACTGGCAATCACGAGCCGCGGAACCGCGCCGGGCTCAGCACCGCGGCGTCGAGCCCGGATGCGGCGATGTCGGCGGGCAATCTGCCCGCGGTGATCAGCATGGCGGCGCTGCGCGCCAGCCCCTCGGCGGCCTGGATGCCATAGCCGCCCTGCCCGGCGAGCCAGAAAAAGCCGGGCATCAGCGGGTCGAAGCCGACCACCGGGATCTTGTCGGCGGCAAAACTGCGCAGACCCGCCCATTTGCGCTCGACATGGGTGACCGCGATCGTCGTCCGCTCGACCAGCCGATCGATCGCAATCGCGACGTCGAGCTCCTCGGGCTGCACATCCGACGGCGCGACCGGCGTCTCGTCGGCCGGAGAGACCAGAAGCTTGCCGGCTTCGGGCTTGAAATAGCCGGTTTCCGCCGCATCGATGGTCAACGGCCAACCGCCGATCGCCATCCCGGGCGGCGGCGCGACGATCAGCGCGGTGCGCCGCTTGGGTACGATGCCGACCGGCGGCAAGCCGGCGAGCGCCGCGACCGCATCGGCCCAGGCGCCGGCCGCGTTGACGATGACCGGCGCGGCGAAGTCGCCGACCGGCGTCGCCGCGGTCCATATCCCGCCGGAATGGCTGAGGCGCTCGACCGGCGCCGCGGTGACGAGATGCCCGCCGCGCCGGCGCAACAGGCGCAGATAGGCCGCGTGCAGCCCATGCACGTCGATATCCATCGCGCCGGGCTCATGGAGTGCGCCGATAATTTTGTCCGGCCGCAGCACCGGAACCAGCGCGCGCGCCTCGCCGGCAGCAAGCCGTCGGATCGTCGGATCGAGCGGCGCCAGCTCGGCCCATGCCGTGTCGAGCAGCGCCTCCTGCCCGGGCATGGCGTAGATCAGGACGCCGCGCGGGCTGAGGACCCTATGCTCGGCGAGCCCACCCGCCCGCGCCTCGTAAAAGCCGCGGCCGGCGCGCGTCAGGATGCGGACCGCAAGGTTTCCGTAGGTCTCGCTGAACAGCGCCGCCGAGCGTCCGGTGCTGTGATAGCCGGGCTGGTCCTCGCCTTCGATGAGGATCACCCGGCCGGTCTCGGCGAGGTGCGCGGCCGCCGAGGCGCCGGCCATCCCGGCGCCGATGACGAGGACATCTGCGGTCTGCGCCGCCACAAGCGGCGCGCCGGCTCAGTAGAGCCGGGTGCGGTAGCGCTCTTCGGTGGCGCGCTCCTCTGCCTCGGCCGAGCCTTCGCCGATCTGCTCGGTGATGATGCGGCCGAGCGAGGGGAAATCCGACTGGGAGACGCGCTTGTCGGGGTTCCACAAATCGGAGCGAATCAGCGCCTTACCGCAGTGGAAATAGACCTCGTCGGCGGTAATGACGATGCCGCTGCGCGGCACCTTGCCGTTGACCGCGCAGGGTTCGAGCAATGCCGGGTCCGACGTGATGCGGGCACGGCCGTTGACCCGCAGCGTCTCGCGCAGCCCGGGCACGAAGAAGATCAGCCCGACCCCGGGAGAGGCCAAGAGATTGCCGATCGTGTCGACCCGGTTGTTGCCGAGCCGATCCGGGATCAAGAGGGTCTCGTCGTCGAGCACCTCGACAAAGCCCGGCGCATCGCCCTTGGGCGAGGCGTCGACGCGGCCCGACGGGTCGGCCGAGGCGATCACGAGAAATGGCGACAATGCGATAAACGCGCGCGAATGCTTTTCGAGCCGCGGCAGCTGCTTCTTCTTCGCGCGCTCGGCCGGCTCGCCGTAGAGTGAACGGAGCTCGGCAATGTCCTCGATGATCTCCACCCTCGCCTCCTGTCGCTGACCGCGCCTAGTATGCATCAGCGCAGGATAAACCTCCAGGCGGAGAAACGCGCGATGGGTGTTGTCGTTGCCCGTGAGGAACGGCCGGAAGGCGGGCATGTCGTGCGCCTGACGATCGACAATGCGAAAAGGCTCAACACCCTCAACCGCGCGTTGATGGTCGAGATTATCGAAACCGTGCAGCGGCTCGAAGCCGATCCGGCGCTGCGCCTCGTGATTGTCAGCGGCGCCGGCGAGCGCGCGTTCGTCGGCGGCGCCGATATCGGCGAGATCGCGGCGCTCGACCAGGGCAGCGCGCGCGACTTCATCACGCTGGTGCACCGCTGCATTGACGGCTTTCGCCGCCTCGCGGTGCCGGTCATCGCCCGGATCGATGGCTATGCGCTCGGCGCCGGGCTCGAACTCGCCGCCGCCTGCGATCTGCGCGTCGCCAGCGAGCGCGCGATGTTCGGCATGCCCGAAGTGAGGGTCGGCATCCCGTCGGTCGTCGAGGCGGCGCTGTTGCCGCAGCTGATCGGCCATGGCCGTGCTCGCCGCTTGCTGCTGACCGGCGAGACGATCGGCGCCAATGAGGCGCTCGCCTGGGGCCTGGTTGATCGGGTGGCGCCGCCCGGGCAGCTCGATGCCGCCGTCGAGCGCTTCGCCGCGGCAATCCTCGCCGGGGGCCCGCGGGCGATCCGGCTGCAAAAGGCGCTGATCAGCGAGTGGGAGGAATTGTCGACCAGCGCCGCGGTCGAGCGCGGCATCGATGCCTTCACCGAGGCCTACGCCACCGACGAGCCGCGGCAGATGGCCGAGGCGAGGCTCGCCGCGATGCGGGCGCGTCGGGCGGAGCCCGGCTGATGGCGGGCAAGGGCCCCCGCGCGCGACCCGGCCTCTCCGACATGGCCGGCGCGATCCCGCATTTTTACGGTCACCGGCAACGCTTGCGGCAACGCCTGATTGCCGGCGGAGCGGACAATCTGCCCGATTACGAATTGCTGGAAGTGCTGCTGTTCGCCGGCAACCCGCGCGGCGATGTCAAGCCCCTGGCCAAGGAGCTGATCGACCGGTTCGGCAGCTTTGCCGAGGTGCTGAGCGCCGCTTCCGACGATCTGCTCGCATTCCCCGGGCTCGGCGAGGCCGGTGTCGCCGCATTGAAATCGGTGCGCGAGGCGGCCTTGCGGCTGATGCGGGCGGAGTTGCGCGAGCGCCCGCTGCTCGGCTCGTGGGACCGGCTGATCGACTACTGCACCGCCCATATCGCCTATGGCCAGGTCGAGGAATTCCACCTCTTGTTCCTCGACCGCAAGAACGCGCTGATCGCCCATGAGCGGCAGCAGCGCGGCACCGTCGACCACACCCCGGTCTACCCCCGCGAGGTCGTCAAGCGCGCGCTGGAACTCGGCGCCTCGGCCCTCATTCTGGTGCACAACCACCCCTCGGGCGACCCGACCCCGTCCAAGGCCGACATCGCGGTCA
>JBGPTQ010000281.1:0-3913 GCA_041490725.1 Allostellaceae bacterium
CATGACCTTGTCGCCGGGGCCGAAGATCGAGCCGAAGCGCTCGATGCGAACCTCGCCCGGCGGGTTTAGCGCCTGCTGCAGCTCGACATTGAGCGAGCGGGCGCCAAGCCCGCCGCGGTTCATCGGCGAGAGCACCTGGATGTCGCGCACGGGATCGAGGCCAAAGCGCCGGGGGATTCGCTTGGCGACAATCGCGACGAGTTTCTTCATCGCATCTTCCGGGTCGGCGGCGTCGACGAAATAAAAGTCGCCGCCCTCGCTCGCCGCCAGATCGGGCATCACGCCCTGATTGATCCGGTGCGCGTTGGTGACGATGCGGCTCTGCGCGGCCTGGCGGAAGACTTCGGTGAGGCGCACCACCGGGGCGGCGCCCGAGGCGATGATGTCGGCCAGCACCTGCCCCGGCCCGACCGAGGGCAGCTGATCGACATCGCCGACGAGGATGAGCGCCGCGCTGTCCGGCAAGGCCCGCAGCAATGCCCGCATCAGCGGCACATCGACCATCGAAGTCTCGTCGATGACGATGAGGTCGCAATCGAGGGGCTCCTCGTCGTCGCGGCGGAACCCGCCGCCTGCGGGATCGGCCTCGAGCAGGCGATGGATCGTCTTCGCCGCGATCCCGGTGCTGTCGGAGAGGCGCTTGGCGGCGCGGCCAGTCGGCGCGCACAGCAGGACCCGGACCCGCTTGGCGAGCAGGATCTGCAAGAGCGAATTGACCAGCGTCGTCTTGCCGACCCCGGGGCCGCCGGTGATCACCACCACCTTGGCGGCGAGCGCGACCCGGATCGCCGCTTTCTGGCTGTCGGCGAGCGCCATCCCGGTGCGCGCTTCGACCCAGGGGATCGCCTTGTCGGCATCGATCGCCGGCCAGGGCGGTGCGCCGGCGGCCAGAATCTTGAGCTTCGCCGCGATATCGTGCTCGGCGCGGTGGAGCGCGGCGAGAAAGATGACGCGCCTTCCCTCGACCGAGTCGGCGACGACGATGCCGCCCTCAATTTCGAGGCCGAGCGCGGTTTCAACGAGCGGCGCCGCCACCTCGAGCAGACTCTCGGCGAGCGGCACCAGCTCCTCTTCCGGCAGCCCGCAATTTCCCTGATCCATCGCCTCGGCCAGGGCATAGGAAATCCCGGCCCGCACCCGGATCAGCGCGGTCTTGTCGATGCCGAGCCGCATCGCGATCTGGTCGGCGCTCCGGAAGCCGATGCCGCGGATGTCGCGGGCGAGGCGATAGGGGTCCTGCGAAATCAGATGCACCGCCTCGGCACCATAGGTCTTGTAGATGCGCACCGCGCGGGCCGTGCCGACCCCGTGCTCGGTGAGGAACAGCATGATCTCGCGGACCGCGCGCTGCCCGGCCCAGCCGGCGGCGATCTGCCGGGCCCGCTTTGGCCCGATCCCCGGGACAAGGCGTAGCTGGCCGGGCTCGTTCTCGATCACGTCGAAGACCGCCTCGCCAAAGGCGCGCACCAGCTTCTTCGCATAGACCGCGCCGATGCCGCGCAGCATCCCCGAGGCGAGGTATTTCTCGATTCCTCCACGCGTCGTCGGCGCCGTGGGCTTGAGGAACGAAGCGCGGAACTGGACGCCATGGGTGCGGTCGTTGGCCCAGACGCCGCTTGCCTGGACGAACTCGCCGGGCGAGATCAGTGGCGCATGGCCGACGATCGTCACCGGCTCGCGCTGGCCGCGCGCGGCGACGCGCAGCACGCAAAACCCGCTCTCCGGGTTGTGGAACACCACCCGTTCGACGAGGCCGGCCAAATTTTCGGTCGGCGCGCCTGTTGGAGCTGGTGGCTGCAATGCCTGCGCCATGCCTGCATGATGGCGCGCCGGCAGGGCGAACGCCACTGCTGGCGTAAATTTCCCGGCGAAAGCCGGGATTCATTTTCACAATGAGACAGTGAGGCGGTGAGGTGCCGGCGCACCGCAATCTCTGTGCCTCACTGCCTCATTGTAAATCTTCTGACTTTGCTGCGCTTCGCGCGGTCCTCGAAATGACAAGGCAGACTCGCTCCGATACGATGCGGTTCCTTACGAGGAGATTCGCGTGCCATCCCCGACAAGCCCGTTCCGCCTTGACGGCAAGATCGCGCTGGTCACCGGCGCCGGGCGCGGCATCGGCCGGGCGGTCGCGCTGGCGCTTGGCCAGGCCGGGGCCGAATTGCTGCTCAACAGCCGCACCCCGGCCGAGCTAGAGGCGGTCGCGGCCGAAATTGGCGCGCAAGGCGGCCGAGCGCGGGCCCTGCCGTTCGACGTGACCGACAGCAGCGCAGCGCGCGAGGCCATCGCCGGCCTCCCCCGCCTCGACATCCTGGTCAACAATGCCGGGGTCAACCGGCCGCAGCCGTTTCTGGAGGTCGACGAGGCGACGCTCGACCGGATGATCGCGCTCAACATCAAGGCCGCCTTTGTCGTGGCGCAGGCGGCGGCGCGGCCGATGGTCGAAGCGGGAAGTGGGGTCATCATCAACATGTCGTCGCAGATGGGCCATGTCGGCTCCGAGCGCGACCGCACGGTCTATGTGATGACCAAGCACGCGCTCGAAGGACTGACCAAGGCGATGGCGGTCGAGCTGGCGCCCCGGGGCGTGCGCGTCGTCTCGATCGCCCCGACTTTCGTCATGACGCCGCTGAGCAAACCGTTTCTCGACGATCCCGACACCCGCAAATGGATCCTCGACCGCATCCCCCTGGGGCGTGTCGGCACGGTCGAGGAGGTGGCGAACGCCGTCGTCTTCCTCGCCTCCCCCGCCGCCAGCCTCGTCACCGGATCGAGCCTGCTGGTCGATGGCGGCTGGACCGCATGGTGACATGGCAATTTCGAGCAAAAAAGAATATAATCGGTATTCGATTGCCCAAGGAGATTTCGGGTTTGCTCTTGATTGCATTGAGAAGGCACGAAAATATTCGCTCGATAATACCTTCTTGTTTGACGTTTTGGCGCAGATGGCTATCATTTGTTGCTGTCGACCCTTTACGCCCAATGACAAGAGCGATAACGCCCAGGCTATTTCTAGACTCTCGATTTCGGATTTTGCCGGCTTATCCCCGAACGATGTAAAGGTTCATGAAAAATATATGACGCTCCGAAACAAGGCCATTGCACATTCGGAATTTGAATACCACCCGACGGAATTTGATCCAGAATTTGGGGGCGCTAGAATGACACGGTTCACGATACTACGGCACGAATTGAATTTAGATGAGTTGGAGAATCTCATTAGAAAACTCACCGACGAGTGCCGAAACAAGAGAATAGATTACGGTTCGTCCCAGCGTCGCCGGCTCTAAATAGGAGGAACCCCATGCCGCGTCACATCAAGACCGCCGCGCTCGCCGGAACGCAGGAAGAGGCCGATGCCAAGACGCGCGCCACGGTCGAAGGGATCATCGCCGATGTCCGCTCCCGCGGCGACGCGGCGGTGCGCGAACTGTCGGAACGCTTCGACAAATGGTCGCCGGCGAGCTTCCGCCTGTCGGATGAGGAAATCCGCGCGCTGGTCGCCAAGGTCACGCCGCAGACGATCGACGACATCAAATTCGCGCAAGCCAAGATCCGCAATTTCGCCGAGATCCAACGCGCCGCGCTCAAGGATGTCGAGGTCGAGACCCTGCCCGGGGTGATCCTCGGCCACCGCCACATCCCGGTCGGCCGGGTCGGCTGCTATGTGCCGGGTGGGCGCTACCCGATGGTCGCCTCGGCGCATATGTCGATCGTGACCGCCAGGGTCGCTGGGGTCGGCCATATCGCGGCCTGCACTCCGCCCAACCAGGGCGGGCCGCACCCCGAGACGATCGCGGCGATGCATCTGGGCGGCGCCGACGAGATCTATGTGCTTGGCGGGGTTCAGGCGGTGGCGGCGATGGCGCTTGGCACCGCCACGTTCCAGCCGGTCGACATGCTGGTCGGCCCC
>JBGPTQ010000282.1:0-3902 GCA_041490725.1 Allostellaceae bacterium
CGGCTTCTTGCCCGCGGCGTAAAGCCCGGCGGCGATCGAGCAGGCGTGCCCTTCGCGGCTGACCCCGACGAGGCGCAGCGCCGGCTCGGCCTTCATCAGCAGAAACAGCCAGTTGGTCTCGCTATCCGGGAGCCAGACGACATCGGTGACGCCGTTCTCTTTCATTTGCGCCAGCACCGTCTCGGGGCTAAGCGCGACCGTCGACGCGTCACTCATGATCCACTCCGCCGGCTAACTTTCGGACCGCTTGCCTCCGGCCCGCATTGCGGGCGAGACGCCCGCGGTCCGCTTCTATCGTACGATCCCGGCAAAGCGGTAGGCAACCGGCCCGCGATTGGCGCAAGATCGGGTCATGCCACCCGCCAGATTAACCGAGCGTCAGCGCCGTTTTCTCGACCACATCCGGGTCGGGCATCTCGCCACCGCGGATGCGGGCGGCATGCCGCATCTGATCCCGGTGTGCTATGCGGCGGACGACACTACGCTCTACATCACCGTCGATGAGAAGCCGAAGCGGCAGGACATCCCCTTAAAGCGGGTGCGCAACATTCTCGACAACCCGCAAGCCGCCTTTGTCGTCGACCGCTATGACGACGACTGGAGCCGGCTCGGCTGGGTGATGCTGCGCGGCCCCGCCGAGATCCTCGATGCCGGCGCGGAGCACGACCGCGCGCAAGCGCTGATCGTGGCGCGCTATCCGCAGCTTCGCTCGATGCATATCGCCGACCTGCCGGTTATCGCGCTGCGCATTGCCCGAGCAACGAGTTGGGGAGACCTCTCGGTCGGGTGATAGAGTAGCGACCTCCTCCACCGCTGCGTTCCCTGGCCTCCCGACGATGCTGACCCATGCGATCTTCGCCCTGTCGCCGCTGGCCTCTGCCGGCCTGATCGTGATTTTCATTGTCGCCGGTTCGACCAAGGGCGCGCTCGGGATCGGCCTGCCGCTCGTCGCGGTGCCGTTGACCGCGCAGTTTCTCGAGCTGCCGGCGGTCGTCGGCCTGCTCGCCGTGCCGATGGTTGCGACCAATATCGGGCAGGCACTGGAGAGCGGCGGCACCCTCCCCGCCTTGTACCGCTTGTGGCCGATGCTGGGGGCCATCGTGCTCGGGACTTGGGCCGGCGTCCATTTCCTGGTCAGCATCGACCGGCATTTGCTCAACGGGGTGGTCGGCACGATCCTGGTGGTGCTCGCTGCCTGGCTGCTGTACCAGCCGCGGCTCGAGTTGAGCCAGTCGACCGAACGCTGGGCCGGACCGCTGATCGGCCTCTTCGCTGGGATGTTCGGTGGCATCGCGGGAATGTTCGGGCCGCCGCTGATTGCCTATCTCGTCGGCCTCGGCCTCCATCCCGACACCTTCGTCAAATACATCTCGATCCTGTTCCTCGCGGCCACCGGCACGCTGCTCGTGGCGCTCGGCGGCACGGGTGTCCTGTCGATGGCGGATTTTGCGATCTCGGCCGCGGCGATGATCCCCATTCAGCTCGGCGTTGTGATCGGGCGCTGGCTGCGTGGGCGCTGCCCGCCGAATTTGTTTCGCGGGCTGGTGCTATGCGTCCTCGCCCTCGGCGGGCTCGACATGCTGCGCCGGGCGGCATTCTAGGGCCGCAGCAGCATCCGAGCTAGGCAGGGCGAATCGCTGCGATTAGATTGGGCGGCGAGTACTGCTCTGGGCGAGGGGAGGAGATCATGCCGGTCGAAGCCATGGAGTTGCAGCCGCATGCCGGGGTGCGAACCGCTGCGCGGCCGGACGCGCTGATCGCCGCGGCGATGGCCGCCCTGCTCGGCGCGTTCCTGATCTGGGGCGTCGGCTTCTCACCGATCGCCGCGCTGCACAACGCGGCACACGATACCAGGCACTCGATGGCGTACCCCTGCCACTAGGCAGAAATGGCCGCGTTCCGCCGGCTGGTTTACGCGGCGCTCTGCGCCGGGGTTTTTTCCGGCATTTTCGCCGCCGGCGCGCATCAGATCGGCACTGTGCCGCTGATCCTCGAGGCCGAGGCCTACGAAGCGGCGGCGCGGCACCCGGCGACGGACACCCACGCGCACCCGGCCGCGGCGGCGCCCGGGGACAGCACCACCAGCTCGGCGTCCGAGAACGGGCCCGAGAACAAAATTGAGCGCGCCGCGTATACGCTGGTCGCCGATCTCTTGACCGCGATTGGCTTCGCGCTCCTGCTCGCGGCCGGGTTCACGTTGCGCGGCGGCGCGGTCTCCTGGCGCGAGGGGCTGTTGTGGGGCCTCGCCGGGTTCGTGACGTTCACCGTCGCGCCCAGCCTCGGGCTGCCGCCCGAGATCCCCGGAACCCAATCCGCCCCGCTCGTCGCGCGTCAGGTCTGGTGGCTTGCCACGGTGGTTTCGACCGGGTGCGCGCTCGCGCTGCTCGCCTTCACCCGGCGAGGTCTTTACGCAGCCCTCGCCCTGATCCTGATCGTGCTGCCGCACCTATACGGCGCGCCGCTTCCCGCCGATCACGCGGCCGCCGCCGCGCCCCTAGCGCTGGCGCACCGGTTCGCCGTGGCGGCAACGCTGGTGAGCTTGTTGTTCTGGGCCGCCCTCGGCGCATCGACGGGGTACTTCTACCGGCGGTTCGAGCGGCGCATCGGCTAGCCGGTGTGGCTAGAGCGAATTCCGATGGATTTGAGTCGGCGGGGGATTCACAACGACTTGTGGGTCTGCGATTTTATATCGGCGGTGGGCGCCGGCGAGAAAGTGGTGCGGCGTCGGATTACCGGGCCTTTCAGCAACGGAACGCAGAGAATGGACAGAGTGTTGCTTGGCTGCTTCGTGCTGGGAACTCTTACTTTTACAACTACAGCATATGCCCAAAATCAAGCCGCTTCAACCCCGGAGACGACGCAGGATGACGCCAAGGATTCTGGCATTTTGTCACCTAACGTATATATAAATAAGAGCCAATTCGATCTGCTAAATCCAACGCCCGATGACGACCTGCGGCCATTTAGCACTGATCGGCCTGGCAAGACGCACAGTTCCTTGACTGTTGATGCGGGTCATTTTCAATTGGAGGGCGATTTCTGGAACTATACGTGGGATAACTGGTCAAAAGACGGCACGAAGACCAGAGCATTTACTGTAGTAAATCCAAACCTGAAACTCGGCATTACAAACTGGGCCGAGCTCGATATTTTTTTACCGTTATACAACAGCCTCGAAATCAAAAGCAGAAACGGCGCCGGCGTCCTGCGCGCCCATGGCTTTGGGGATATTCTTCTTGGCGGAAAGGTAAACATTTTTGGCAACGATGGCGGTGATCAGGCACTCGGGGCGATCGGCTTCATTAAGGTGCCAACCGCCGCCGGCGGGCTGGGCAACAATATGATCGAGTACATGTTGAACATTCCCTTCACAACCGCCCTTCACAACAAGTTCTCTCTGACGGTCGAGCCTGCCGTTGCCTTGTTGCGAAATCAGAACAACCAGGGGTACCAGGGCGACTATCAGATGCTCATCAACCTAAATCGCCCCATTATCGGCGACGTGGTGACTGCAGCCATAGAGCTCGCGCTCGATTTTCCGGGCGATCACAATATCGGGCCACGCCACACGATCGACCCGTCGCTCCAATGGTTGGTGACGCCAAACCTCCAGCTCGACGTAGGAGTATACATCGGCCTAACCAAGGCTGCGCCTGACTGGAATCCTTATGTCGGAATCTCGTTCCGATATTAGACTAGGCGCTAATTGCGCCCACCCAACCGGGCGTCACGGCGCTGTGAAAGCGAAGGTCACCCCGGCGCGGATCTCAGCCGCTGTATGGTCGTTGACGCGGGCGCCGCGGACCCCGAAATCGAGCGCCACATCGTCCTTCACCTGCCAGAGGGCGCCGATCAGGGCGGAGCGGGTCCGCGCCTCGCCGAAACCCCGCTCGTAGAAGATC
>JBGPTQ010000283.1:0-3895 GCA_041490725.1 Allostellaceae bacterium
AACACCTGATGGTGCTGGCGCGCCAAGATTTCGGTCGGCGCCATCAGCGCCGCCTGCGCGCCGCTCTCGACCGCGATCAGCATCGCGATCAGCGCGACGACGGTCTTGCCGCTGCCAACGTCGCCCTGCAACAGCCGCATCATCCGCTGCGGCGCGGCCATGTCGCCGGCGATCTCGGCGATCGCCTGGCGCTGGCTGCCGGTCAAGAGAAAGCCGAAGCCGGCTTCGGCGCGGGCCTGCAACAGCCCCGTCCCGGCAAGCACCCGGCCGGGGCGCCGGCGCCGCAGCGCGCGCACCAGCGCCACCGCGAGCTGCGATGCCAGGATCTCGTCATAGGCCAGACGCTCGCGCGCCGGGGTCGTCGGCGCCAGATCAGCCTCGCTCTGCGGCGCGTGCACGGCGGCGATCGCCGCTTTCCAGCCCGGCCAGTGGCGCCGCGCGCGCAACGCCGGATCGAGCCATTCCGGCAGATCCGGCGCGCGCTCCAGCGCGGCGGCGGCGGTCTTCGCCGCGATCCGCGATGAGAGGCCGGCGGTCAGTGGGTAGACCGGCTCGATCGGCTTGACCTGGTCGGCCATCTCGGGCGGCACGACATAATCGGGATGAGCGATCTGCGGGGCGCTGCCGTAATATTCGACGTGGCCGCTGATTACCCGCTCGGCCCCGACCGGCAGCAGGCGCTCGAGGTAGTCGCCCTTTACGTTGAAATAGACCAGCGTCAAGGTCCCGCTGCCGTCGCTGCACAGCACCCGATAGGGCCGGCGGCCGAAGCCCGGCTGGTGCCGCTCGACCCGCGCCTTGAGGGTGACGATTGCGTCGGGCCAGTCGCGCGGATTGAGGGCGCCGATCGGCGGCGCGGCGCGACGGTCGACGAGCCCCACCGGCAGGTGCCACAACAGATCGACGACGAGCGGGCCGGCGGCCCGCTCGAAGAGGCGGCCGAGCTGCGGCCCGACGCCGGAGAGCACGGTCACCGGCGCGAAGAGCCTGTCGAGAAGGGTGGGGCGCATGGGAACGAGACGGTGCTGTTGCAGAACCCGGCTGACGCAGACGCGTAGGATGTCTATATCGAGGGAGCCATACCAGCCCCTCACCCCAACCCTCTCCCCGCCAGTGGACTTCCAGCGGGGGAGAGGGAGTCCGCCGCGGAGCGGCGGGCGGGTGAGGGGGCCGTTTGGCGTGCGTCCGAAGAGATGGTTCCTCGATGAGCTTGTCGCCCGATATCCGCCGCAAGCGGCTCCTGTTCCGCTCCTGGCACCGCGGCACGCGCGAGGCCGATCTGATCCTCGGCTCGTTTGCCGAAGCGAATCTCGCCGGGTTCGACGAAGCCCGGCTCGACCGTTACGAGGCATTGCTGGAATGCCCCGATGCCGATTTGTTCGACTGGATCACCGGCCGCACCGCGCCGCCGCCCGAATTCGACACCGACGTGACCCGGCTGCTGCTCGCCTTCCGCTATCGCCCGCGCCCGACGTGAAATGCCGCGGTTTCACCAGCAGATCAGGAGGCCCGCCATGAGGCGCCGCGAGTTCGTCCAGCTCCTCGGTGGCGCGGCGGCGGCGTGGCCATTGGCCGCCCGCGCGCAGCAGAAGGCGATGCCGATGATCGGCTGGCTCAGCACCACCAGTGCGCTGTCCACCCCGGATCCGTTTATGGCCGCGTTTCACAAAGGACTGAGCGAGGCCGGCTACGTCGAGGGGAAAAACCTGGCGATGGAATATCGCTATGCGGAGGGCCACTATGATCGGCTGCCCGCATTGGCCGCCGACCTCGTCGACCGTAAGGTCGACGTGATCGTGACCGGCGGCATCCCTGCGGCGCGGACGGCGAAAAGCGCGACCTCGACGATCCCGATTGTCTTCTTCGGCGTCGGCGACCCGGTCGGGTTCGGCCTGGTCGCCAGTCTCGCCCGGCCCGGCGGCAACCTCACCGGCTTCAGCAACCTGGCCACCGAATTGATGCCCAAGCGGTTCGAGTTGCTTTCCGAGCTGGTTCCCCGAGCCGGAGTGATCGCCCTGCTGGTGAACCCGAACAATCCGAATGTCGAACGCGTCATACGAGAGATGCAGGAAGCGGCGCGCACGAAGGGGGTGCAGCTCCCTATCCTGAAGGCCGGCACCGAAGGTGAGATCGAGACCGCGTTCGCGTCCCTGGTCCACCTGCGAGCCGGCGCGATCGTCGTCGCCGCCGATCCGTATTTCTCCAGCCGGGGCGAGCAGCTCGTGGCGCTGGCATCACGCCATGCCGTTCCGGCGATGACGATGTGGAACAACTTCGCGGCGGCCGGCCTCCTGGTCAGCTATGGAGTTAACAATATCGCTGTCTTTCGCGAGGTCGGCATTAACGCCGGGAAGATCCTCAAGGGTGCCAAGCCGGCCGACCTGCCGGTCCAGCAGCCGACCAAGTTCGAGCTGGTCATCAACATGAAGACCGCCAACGCGCTCGGCCTTACCGTCCCGCCTTCGATCCTCGCCCGCGCCGACGAGGTCATCGAGTAACGCCGTGAAGCCGTTCGCCAACCTTGCCCGCTCGCTTGCCGAAGAGCCTCGCGCCGTCACGCTGTTCGGCGCGCCGGAAGGGCATGACGCCGCGACGATCGGGGGTCTGCTCGCGGCAACCGGCGTCGAGACGTGGCTGCATGTCTGCCGCGACGACGGAAGGATGGCGCGGTTCGCCGCGTCGCTCGGTTTTTTTCACCCCCAGCTCACCACGCTCACCTTTCCGGCGTGGGATTGTCTGCCCTATGACCGGGTGTCGCCGAACGGCGAGATCACCAGCCGGCGCATCGACACGCTGACCCGCCTCGCGGGCGGCGAGGAGAAGCGCCCGCTCGTCGTGCTGACCACGGTCAACGCGCTGGTGCAGCGGGTGCCGCCGCGCCGGCTGTTCGACGGGCGCGTCCTGACCCTGGGGCCGGGCGGGCATATCCCGCTCGACCGGCTGCAGAGCTTTTTCCGCAACAACGGCTATTTCCGCACCGATACGGTGCGCGAGCCCGGCGAGTTTGCGGTGCGCGGCGGCATCGTCGATCTCTACCCGGCCGGGGCGGCGGCGCCGATCCGCCTCGATTTTTTCGGCGACACGCTCGAAAGCCTGCGCAGCTTCGATCCGCTGACCCAGCGTTCGACCGGCACAATCGATCATTTCGCGCTGCGTCCGGTCAGCGAGGTGTTGCTCGACGACGACGCGGTCCGCCGCTTCCGGTCGCGCTATCGCGAGCAGTTCGGCGCGGTCGGCAATGACGACCCGCTCTACGAATCGGTCAGCGCCGGGCGGCGCCAGGCCGGGATGGAGCATTGGCTGCCGTTTTATTACGAGACGCTGGAGACGCTGTTCGACTATCTGCCGGACGCCGCAGTGTCATTCGATTACCAGGCCGCCGAAGCGCGCGCCCACCGGCTCGAATCGATCGCCGATTTCTATGCGGCGCGGCAAAACATGAGCCCGGGCATGAGCGGCCGGGCCCGCGGCACCGCGCCGCTCTACCGCCCGGTGCGGCCCGAGCAGATGTTCCTCGACGAGGCGGAATGGCAGAAGGCGCTCGCGGGCCGGGCGGTGGTCCAGCTTTCGCCGTTCGCTATGCCGCAAGAAAGCCCCCACCCCAACCCTCCCCTCTCCGGGCTTGACCCGGGGATCACGGAGGAGGGGGGCGCCGGGACGCTGGCCGACGCGTTCGATGCCGGCGCGCGGCCGGCGCGGAACTTCGCGATCGAGCGCGCCGACCCCAAGGTGCAGCTGTTCGATGCGGTGCGGGATTACCTGACCGGGGAGCAGAACGCCGGCAGGCGCGCCGCGATCGCGGCCTATAGCGAGGGCTCGGCCGACCGGCTCGCCACGGTATTGCGCGAGCGCGGGCTGGGCGACCTGCGCCGGGTGGCCGACGGCAACGCCCTCG
>JBGPTQ010000284.1:0-3884 GCA_041490725.1 Allostellaceae bacterium
ATCTCGGGGTGGCCGGCATGCCCGATCAGGATGATCTCGCGTCCCTGGTTGGCGTAGCGCTGACCTTCGATGTGCACCTTGGAGACGAGCGGGCAGGTGGCATCGATCACCGGCAGGCCGCGCTCTCCCGCCCGGCGCTCGATCTCGCTCGCCACGCCATGGGCGCTGAAGATCGTCACCGATCCCGGCGGCACCTCGTCGATCTCGTCGACAAACTGGGCGCCCTTCGCGCGCAGCCGTTCGACGACGTGGCGGTTGTGCACGATCTCGTGACGGACGTAGATCGGCGGGCCGTATTTCTCGAGAGCGCGCTCGACGATCTCGATCGCCCGTTCGACCCCGGCACAAAACCCTCGGGGCTGAGCCAGCACCACTCGCATCATCTCGCCTCATCGCCTCGGTGACGCCGCCGGCCGCGGCCGCGCAAAGCCATGTCGACTATCCCTGCCACGATTCGCGCATCGCGCGCAATGCTGCGGCGGGACGCCGCACTCCCGGTAGACCCCGGCCCGGGCGAGCATTTTGCGCCTGTACCGAAGCGGCCGGTTTGTTATCACTAACGCCTGCGCGACGGGATTTGCCGGACCGATCATGTCGTTTTCGCGACGCCCTCTGCTAATTTTGCCGCTGGCGCTTCTCGCCGGGCTGCGCGCCGCGGCGTCGGCCGAACCGGGCGCCGCGCCGGCGGCGGTGTCCGTGGCGCTGATCGAGCGCTTCTATGGCGCGTTGCTGGCGGTGATGAAGGAAGCCAAACATCTGTCCTTTGACGAGCGCTACAAGCGTCTTGCGCCGACGATCACGCAGACCTTCGACCTCGGGCTGATGACCCGGCTCGCGGTCGGGCCGGGCTGGACGCAGCTTGGTGCCGATCAGCAGCAACGCCTCACCGGCGCGTTCTCGCGCTACACCATCTCGGTGTACGCCGGCCGGTTCGACGATTACGGCGGCGAGCGTTTCGAGGTATCGCCGACGGCGACGCCCAACCCCAACGGCGTCATCGTCGACAGCCGGCTCGTCAAGTCGAACGGCGAGAGGGTGAATTTGAACTATCTGCTGCGGCAAGACGGCGCCGGTTCCTGGAAGGTCATCGACGTGTATCTGAGCGGCACGGTCAGCGAACTGGCGACTCGCCGCTCGGAATTCTCGGCCGTGCTGCAACGCGATGGGGCCGACGCGCTCGTCCGGATGATCGAGCAGCACACCGCCGCGCTAAGGGCGGGATGAGCGAGGCGGCGGTGCCGCGTTTGCATCGGTGCCGGCCGGTGTCGGCCGGCCCGATGGCGATTGTTGCGGAGCCGTGGTGGGCGGCAGCTCGGCAGGCGATTTGTTTGGATCCTGGTAAAAGTTTGCGCCTGGTTCCGGCGCCGCTCCGCGCCGCAGCTCGGCGGCGCGGCGCTGCTGCGACAGGCTGCGCAGCTGGGCATAGAAATCGAGCGAGTTCTTCTGCAGGTCATCGAGGATATCGATGACGCGAGCGCGCTGATCGATGCCATCGAGGACGAAGCGGGTGATCTGGATCTCGTCCAGAGCCTCCACCGTCGCCAGAAAGCTGAATGGGTCGATGTAGGCATCCGTGCCCATGCCGATCAGATCGCGCGGGCTTGATGGGCCGAGGATCGGCAGGATCAGATACGGGCCCTCGGGCAAGCCCCAGACGAACAGGGTCTGTCCGAAATCGCCGGTCTCCTTCTCCAGTCCCCACTTCTTGGCAACGTCGATCAAGCCGGCCACGCCGAGCGTGGTGTTGAGCGTGAAGCGGCCGGCCGAGATCCCGGCTCTTTCCGGCTCACCTTGCAGCATGTTGTTGATGACGACGACCGGCTCCTTCATGTTGTCGAGAGCGCGCTTCAGCGCGTCCCGTCCCTCCTCCGGCACGATGGCGATGTAGACCTTTGTCACGGGCTTGAGCAGGATGCGGTCGACAAACAGGTTGAGGTCGAGGATCTGCCGATTGAGGGGCTCGAGCGGATCGTGGTTCTGCTCGAAGGCGGCGCGCTCGGCGGGATCGCTGGGCGGTGTCGCGCAACCGGCTACGATGGCGGCCAGCAGCGCGCCGGCGGCACAGCGGATGGCTCCGCGGGAGGGGGCGGCGATTTTCACGAAACGGTCCAAAAGCGTGGCTGATCGGTACTGGGGATGCGCCCGGCAGGGCGATCATCGTCGACAATCCCGGCTGCGAACGCAATGCTAAATCACCGACCGATTCGGCTCGCCGCTGTTCTGGTCGGGGCGCGATGACCTCGCTCGGCATCGCCCTGGTGCTGTGTTTGTTATGGGCCTATGTCCTCGTCGTCACGGCGGTGACGCTGCGCTTTGCCCGGCGATCGGCCAGTTACCTTGGCGTCGCGGACAACAACAGGCCGCCGGTTTCCGTGCTGAAGCCGCTGCACGGGGCGGAGCCGGGACTCTACGAGAACCTGCGCTCATTCGCCGACCAGGACTACCCCGTCTTCCAGCTCGTGCTCGGCGTGCGCGACCGCGCCGACAGGGCCTTGCCGATCGCCCGCGCGCTGATCCGGCAGCGGCCCCGTCGCGACATCAAGCTCGTGATCGACCCGCGTGCCGCCGGCAGCAACCTCAAGGTGGCAAATCTCGAAAACATGCTGCCTGCGGCACGGCACGAATTGATCGTCATGGCCGACAGCGACATGCGCGTCGGCCGGGATTATCTCGCAACTGTCACCGGGGCGCTGGCAGAGCCCGGGACCGGCCTCGTGACCTGCCTCTACAAGGGCATTCCGACCGCTGGGCTATGGTCGCAATTGGCCGCGCTTCACATCAATTTCGGGTTCCTGCCGAGCGCGCTCGTGGGCGATGCGATCGGCGTCGGGGGCGGCTGCTTCGGTGCGACGATCGCGCTGCGCCGCGCGGTGCTGGAGCGGATCGGCGGCTTTGCCCGCCTGCGCAACGAGCTCGCCGACGACCACCGCATCGGCGCCGCGGTGCGCGAGCTCGGCCTCAAGACCGTGCTCTCCCCCTACATCGTCGAAAACCGCGTGAGCGAGCCATCCCTCGCCAGTCTTTGGCGGCATGAGCTGCGTTGGGCGCGCACCTCGCGGGCGATGGCTCCGGTCGGCTTCGCCGGCTCGGTGCTCACCCATACCGTGGTGCTTGCCGCGCTGGCCGCCGCCTTCTGCGAATCGGGCGTCGCCGCCTGGGGATTCGTCTCGCTGTCCCTGCTGTTGCGGTGGATATCGGCCATGGTCATCGCGCGCGGTCTCGATCTACCGCGGAGCGGGCTGTGGCTGCTGCCGTTGCGGGATGCTTTGTCCTTTGCCGTGTTTCTGAGTAGCTTCTGCGGGCGCAGCGTGTTGTGGCGCGGCCAGTTGTTCCGGGTCGAGCCGAGCGGGCGAATGAGCGTCGAGGGGGATTAGCCGATATGATGAAGACCCTGTTCCTGCACCCGCCGTCGTTCGACGGGTTCGATGGCGGGGCGGGGTCGCGCTATCAGGCGCGCCGCGAGATCCGCTCGTTCTGGTATCCGACCTGGCTCGCCCAGCCGGCCGCGCTGGTCCCCGGCAGCAAGCTTATCGATGCGCCGCCGGCGCGGCTGCGCCTCGCCGATGTGCTGCCGCTCGCCGGCGATTACGAGCTGGCGGTGCTGCATACCTCGACCCCGTCCTTCGCCGCCGATGTCAAGGTCGCCGAGGCCCTCAAGGACACCAATCCGCGGCTCAAGATCGGCCTCGTCGGCGCCAAGGTCGCGGTCGAGCCCGAAGCCAGCCTCACCGCATCGCGCGCCATTGATTTCGTCGCCCGCGAGGAATTCGACTTCACGATCCAGGAGGTGGCGCAGGGTCGCCCCTTCGCCGATATCGACGGGCTGAGCTATCGCGATGGCGGCGGGTCGATCGTCCACAGCCGGGCGCGGGCAGTGCTCGAGG
>JBGPTQ010000285.1:0-3884 GCA_041490725.1 Allostellaceae bacterium
CAAGAGCTGCCCGGTCGCCTTGTCGTAGACGCAGGCTTCGAGCAATGCTTGGCCGATCCCCTGGGCCAAGCCGCCATGCACCTGGCCGGCCACGATCATCGGGTTGATGATCCGGCCGAAATCATCTGATGCCGTGAAGTTGACGACGGTCAGCTGGCCGGTGTCGGGGTCGATCTCAACCTCGGCGATATGCGCGCCCGACGGGAAAGTGAAGTTCTTCGGGTCGTAGAACGCGGTCTCGTCGAGCCCGGGCTCGAGCTCGTCATGCGGGAAATTGTGCGGCACATAGGCGGTCAGCGCGACCTCGGCCAGGCTCTTCGAGCGGTCGGTGCCGGCAACGCTGAACTGGCCGTCCTTGAACTCGATATCGGCCTCGGATGCCTCCAATAGATGGGCGGCGATCTTCTTGCCCTTGGCGATCACCTTGTCCATCGCCTTGATGATCGCGCTGCCGCCGACGGCGATCGAGCGCGAGCCGTAGGTCCCCATGCCGTAAGGGATCTTGGCGGTGTCGCCGTGGACGATCTCGATCGACTCGATCGGGATGCCGAGCCCGTCCGAGACGAGCTGAGAAAAGGTCGTCTCGTGCCCCTGGCCGTGGCTGTGCGAACCGGTCAGGACCGTGACGCTGCCGGTCGGATGAACCCGCACCGCCGCAGATTCGAAGAGGCCGGCGCGCGCGCCGAGCGAGCCGACCACCGCCGAGGGCGCGATGCCGCACGCCTCGATATAGGTGGCGATGCCGATGCCGCGCAGCTTCCCGCGCGCGGCGGCTTCCCGGCGACGCGCCTCGAAGCCCGGGTAGTCGGCAGCGCGTGACGCCATCTGCAGCGTCGTCTGGTAATCGCCGCTGTCATATTGCAACGCGACCGGGGTCTGGTAGGGGAAGGCGTTGGCCGGGATGAAGTTGCGGCGGCGCAATTCGGCCGGGTCGAGCCCCAACTCGTCGGCGGCGAGGTCGACGATACGTTCGACGAGGAAGGTCGCCTCGGGTCGCCCGGCCCCGCGATAGGCGTCGACCGGGACGGTGTGGGTGAAGACCGCCTTGGTCTCGACATAGATCGCCGGGGTTGTATAGGTGCCGGCGAGCAAGGTGCCGTAGAGATAGGTCGGGACGCAGGTCGCAAAGGTCGACAGATAGGCGCCCATATTGGCGATGGTCGACACCTTGAGCGCGAGGAACTTGGCGCCCGCATCGAGCGCCAGCTCGACATGGGTGACGTGGTCGCGGCCATGCGCGTCCGACATGAAGCTTTCCGAGCGCTCGGCGGTCCATTTGACCGGCCGCCTCACCTTGGGCGCCGCCCAGGTGACGATCGCCTCCTCGGCGTAATGGAAGATCTTCGAGCCGAAACCGCCGCCGACATCGGGGGCGACGACGCGCAGCCGCGCTTCCGGGAGGTGCAGCACAAAGGCGCCCATCAACAGCCGGATCACATGCGGGTTCTGGCTCGTCGTATAGAGAGTGTGTTCCCCGGTCGCTCGGTTGAACTCGCCGATCGCGGCGCGCGGCTCCATCGCATTGGCGATCAGCCGGTTGTTGACGAGGTCGAGCTTGACGATCTTCGCCGCCTTGGCGAACGCGGCATCGACCGCGGCGGCATCACCCAGATGCCAGTCATAGCAGACGTTGCCGGGCGCCTCAGTCCAGACCTGCGGCGCGCCGGGCTGCAATGCCGCGACGGTGTCGACGACCGCCGGCTCGACCGCATAGGCGACCGCGATCTGCTCGGCGGCGTCGCGCGCCTGTGCCAGGCTCTCGGCAATGACGACGGCGACATGGTCGCCGACATGGCGCACCCGGTCGGTGACCAGCACCGGATGCGGCGGCTCCTTCATCGGCGAGCCGTCCTTCGAATTGATCAGCCAGCCGCAGGGCAGGCCGCCGATGCCGTCGGCCGCCATGTCCGCCCCGGTGAATACGGCGACGACGCCCGGCGCCGATGCCGCGGCGCTGGTGTCGATGCCGGTGATGCGCGCGTTGGCGTGCGGGCTCCGCAGGATAAAGGCGTGGAGCTGGCCCGGGCGGTTGATGTCGTCGGTGTAGGTCCCCTGTCCGGTCAGGAACCGGTAGTCCTCGCGCCGCCGGACCGGCGTGCCGATCGAGGACATCGCCCTACTCCGCCGCCGGGGCGGCTCCTCGCATCGCGTCCGCCCCCGCTTTGATCGCCAGCACGATGTTGTGATACCCGGTGCAGCGGCACAGATTGCCTTCGAGATACTCGCGGATCTCGCGCTCGCTCGGGTCGGGGTTGTTTTTCACCAGGTCGAGCGCGCTCATCACCATGCCGGGCGTGCAGAAGCCGCATTGCAGCGCGTGGTTGTCGCGGAAGGCTTCCTGCATCGGGTGCAGCGTGTCGCCATTGGCGACGCCCTCGATCGTCAGCACGTTGCGGCCTTCGGCCTGCACCGCCAAGAGCGTGCAGGCCTTGACCGCCTCGCCGTCGACATGGACGACGCAGGCGCCGCATTGGCTGGTGTCGCAGCCGACATGGGTCCCGGTCAGCCCGAGCATCTCGCGCAGCAGCTGCACCAACAGCGTGCGCCCCTCGACCGTCGCGGATGCCGGCTTCCCGTTCACGGTGAGGCTCACCGTCTTCTGCATCGCAAACCTCCCTGGTCTGACCTCTGGCACCCGATCTGGCGCAGGCTGGCGGCCGCGGGCGGCGCGGCCGAGCGAAGTTTCCTGCGCCGCCGCCGCCGGGTCAAGGCGCGATGATAGCCGCCCCGCGCCGGCGATGCGGACCTTACGATCCCGCTGCGCTCTCGGGGCTCATCACAATGACAAAGCGGTTGAAAAACTCGTCGGCCATCTTGCGCGCGGTGGCGTCAATCAGGCGCGAGCCGATCTGCGCCAGCTTGCCGCCGACCTGACCCTGGGCGCCGTAGCGCAGCACCGTCTCGCCGCCCTCTTCCTCGAGCGCGACCGTGGCGCTGCCCTTGGCGAAGCCGGCGACCCCGCCGGTGCCCTCGCCGGTGATCGTGTAGCGCGCCGGCGGATCGAGGTTGGAGAGCGTGACCTTGCCGGAGAAGCTGGCCTTAACCGGCCCGACCTTGGCGACGACCTTGGCGGTGAACTCGGTGTCGGAGATTTTTTCGATGGTCTCGCATCCGGGAATGCAGCGCTTCAGGGTCTCGGGGTCGTTGAGCCGCTCCCAGACGCGCTGGCGCGGGGCGGGGATGCGGCGCTCGCCAGTCATTTCCATCGGCGCTCGTCCTCAGCAGCAGGGGAGGCGCGAGTGTGGTTCGCGGCGTTCGCGATTGCAACGTGCCCGATCAGTCCGGAATTACCGCGATCGCGCTGATCTCAATCAGGGCGTCGGGCGAGGTCATCTTGACGACCTCGACCATGGTCGAGGCCGGCAGCGGCTCCTTGAAGTATTCGCGCCGGATTTTGTGGATCCCGTCGAACTGCTCCATGTTGCGGATGTAGACGTCGACCCGGCAGATATCGTCCATCGTGCCGCCGGCCGCCTCGACCGCAGCTTTGAGGTTTTCGCAGACCTGGCGGGTCTGGGCCTCGATGTCTCCGATCCCGGCCATCGTGCCGTCGAGCCGGCGCGCCGTCATCCCCGAGATGAAGACGAGCCGGCCTTTCGCCTCGATCGCGGTGGCGTGCGAAAACACTCCGCTCGGCTGGCGCAATTTATCGGAGCGGATCTGTTGTTTGGCCATGGCTGTTCTCCCTCGCTGTTGCCTCGCGCCATCCTGCCGCGCCGGGCAACCGGTTCCAAGCCTGTCGGGGAGGGAGTGCCTGCCGGACCCTCTACGACGGCACCGCCCCGCGACATGCCCAGGCCGTGGTCGCGAAGGAGCGCGGGCCGTCGGGACGATTGCAGAGGAAACCGCGCCGCACATGTTCGCGCAATGTCGCGCGCGCCGCA
>JBGPTQ010000286.1:0-3880 GCA_041490725.1 Allostellaceae bacterium
ATGCCGAGCACGACCTGGCCGTACATCTGCAGAAAACGGCGATAGCTGTCATAGGCGAAGCGCTCGTCGCCGCTCTGGCGCGCCAGCCCCGCGACCGTCTTGTCGTTGAGCCCGAGATTGAGGACGGTATCCATCATCCCCGGCATCGAAGCGCGCCCGCCCGAGCGCACCGATACCCGGAGCGGCTTCCTGGGATCGCCGAATTTGGCGCCGATCGCGCGCTCGACCGTGGCGAGCGCACCGGCGACCTGGTCCTTCAAGTCAGGCGGATAGGTCTTTTCGTTGGCATAAAAATGGGTGCAGATTTCGGTCGTGAGCGTGAAGCCGGGCGGCACCGGCAGCCCCAGATTGCACATCTCGGCCAGACCCGCGCCCTTGCCGCCGAGCAGGTTGCGCATGTCGGCGCGGCCCTCCGCGGCGCCGGCGCCAAAGCTGTAGACCCATTTCGTCCCGCTGGTCGTCATGGGCGGCTCATCCCTCAATCTGGGAGAAATCGGCGACCTGGTTCATCGTGTCACGGATGCGCGACAGCAGCCGCAATCGGTTTGCACGCAAGGCTTTTTCTTCCGTATTAACAGTCACCTTCTCGAAGAATTCATCCACCGGTCGGCGTAGCTTGGCTAAAGCCGCCATTGCGCCTTCAAACTGCTCACGGCTCAAGAATTCTGCGGCTTCCCTGCCAATCTCATCGAGAGCGCGAGCCAGCGATTGCTCCTCGTCCTGTCGCAAGAGAGCGCCATCAAACACCTGCCCATATGGCTGTCTATCGCGCCGTTCCTCGATGACGACAATGTTCGATGCGCGTCGGTATGCGGTGAGCAGGTTCGCGCCGTCGTCGGTGGCGAGAAAGCTCTTGAGGGCGTCTACTTTGGCCAACAAACGGATAAGGTCATCCTCGTACTTCCCAGCCCGGGCGATGCCCATCAACCCAACCTGCTCAAAGGCGGCGGCAATCAGATCGTGGCGCACCCCCTCTTCGCGTAGATGCACTTTGAGGCGATCAGCGACGAACGCGAGAAGTTCTTGGCCCAGTGCGATTGTTTCCGGCAGATCAATGGGAGTCACCCCTTGTTTGGTGAGCTCGGCCGCGGCAGTGGTAAAGGCGCCGAAGAGGCTCAAGCGCAATCCGCTTTCGAGAATGCACCGGATAACCCCCTGCGCGGCACGCCGCAGCGCGAACGGGTCGCGCGAGCCGGTCGGTTTCTCGTTAATCCGAAAAAACGCCACTAGCGTGTCGAGCTTGTCGGCGAGCGCGACGACGACGCTGATCGGCGCGGTCGGACAGGTATCGTTCGGACCGAGCGGCTTGTAATGGTCGGCGATCGCCTGCGCGATACGCGGGTCCTCGCCGTCATTGAGCGCGTAATAGCGGCCCATCACCCCCTGCAATTCGGGGAATTCGCCGACCATGCCGGTCGACAAGTCAGCCTTGGCGAGGTGCGCCGCTCGCTGCGCCAATCGCGCTGCTTCACCATCGTCATTCCCGCGAAAGCGGGAATCCAGGGCCGAGGCACTGAAGCGGCTGCCCTGGACCCCCGCTTCCGCGGGGGTGACGGCGGGGTGAAGCTGTTGCGCGAGGAAAACCGCAAGCTGTTCGATGCGCTCGACCTTGTCGAACACGCTACCGAGTTTCTCGTGGTAGACGCGAACCTTGAGTGCCTCCACGCGATCCGCCAGCCGCACCTTCTGGTCCTGCTCCCAGAAAAACCGCGCATCGGCGAGGCGGGCGCGCAGTACACGCTCGTTGCCGGCGACGATCGTCTTGCCGTGATCCGTGGTCAGGTTGTTGGCGACGAACAGGAAACGCGGCGCCGGCGTGCCGTCTCGATTGAGGCAGGAGAAGTATTTCTGGTGCGTGCGCATCGCGGTCGCCAGCACCTCGGGGGGCAATGCCATGCTCGCCTCGTCGATCGCACCCAGCAGCACGACCGGGAACTCGACCAGGCCGGCAACCTCGTCGAGCAATGCGGGGTCGGGCCTGACGGTGAGGCCTTCGGCGGAGGCAAGGCGGAGGAGATCGGCCGCGATCAGGTCGCGCCGGCGGTCATGGTCGAGGATCACATGCGCCTGTTCGAGCCGGTCGAGATAGTCGGCGGCGTTGTCGACCGCGATCTCGCCCTCGGATAGAAAACGATGGCCGCTTGTCACCCGGCCGACCGGGATCTGGTCCAGCGGCAACGGCAGCACCGCGCCGTCGAACAGGCAGATCACCGAGGTTAGCGGCCGGACCCAGCGCAGCGAGGCGGCCGGGTAGCGCATCGATTTCGGCCAGGGCAGCTCGCCGATCGCCTCGCGCAGCAGCTCCGGCAGGATTTCGCCGGCGGGGCGGCCCTTGTGCTGGAGGATCGCGAAGTGGAATTCGCCGCGGCCGGTGTCGCGGATCTCGCATTGCCCGATCGAGGCGAGGCCGGCGGCGCGCAGAAAGCCGTCGAGCGCCGGTTGCGGCGCGCCGACCCGAGGGCCGCGCCGCTCCTCGCTGCGGTCGGGCTGATGCCCGGGGATGCCGTCGGCGATGATTGTCAGCCGGCGTGGGGTGACGTAGCCGCGCAGCCTTTGCGCCGGGATCTCAGCGGCCGCGAGCTTGTCGCGGACAAGCGCGACGAGGTCGTCGATCGCGCGGCGCTGCATGCGCGCCGGGATCTCCTCCGACAATAATTCGAGCAGCAGCTCGCCCATCTCAGCCGTCCAGCCAGGCTTCGCAGCAGGCGCGCGCGAGCGCGCGCACCCGGCCGATATAGGCGGCGCGCTCGGTGACGCTGATCACCCCGCGCGCGTCCAAGAGGTTGAACAGGTGGCTCGTCTTCAGGCACTGGTCATAGGCCGGGAGCGCGATGGCGCGCGCGATCAGCGCCTGGCACTCGGCTTCGGCATCGGCGAAATGGGCGAACAGCTTTTCCGTGTTGGCGACCTCGAAATTGTAGGTGGAAAATTCACGCTCGGCGCGCTGGAACACCTGGCCATAGGTGATCCGCCCGCTGCCGGTGCCGCCATTGAAATCGAGGTCGTAGACGCTCTCGACCCCCTGCACATACATCGCCAGGCGTTCGAGACCATAGGTCAGCTCGGTCGACACTGGATCGCACTCGATCCCGCCGACCTGCTGGAAATAGGTAAACTGGCTGACCTCCATCCCGTCGAGCCAGACCTCCCAGCCGAGCCCGGAGGCTCCCAGGGTCGGGCTTTCCCAATCGTCCTCGACAAAGCGGATGTCGTGCCGCGCGGCATCGATGCCGAGCGCGGCCAGGCTCTTCAGGTAGAGCTCCTGGCTGTCGGCCGGCGCCGGCTTCAGGATCACCTGGAGCTGGTAGTAATGCTGCAGCCGGTTGGGGTTCTCGCCATAGCGGCCGTCGGTCGGCCGGCGCGAGGGCTGGACATAGGCGGCGCGCCACGGCTCCGGCCCGAGCGCGCGCAACGCCGTCGCCGGATGGAAGGTGCCGGCGCCGATCTCGACATCATAGGGCTGCAGGATCACACAGCCCTGATCCGCCCAATAGCGTTGCAGGCGAAGGATCAGCGCCTGGAAGCTCGATCCGCCCTGGACGCTCGACCCGGAGGGGGTGGAAGTCATGTCGAGGCCTTCGTCATTGCGTCAGAGCGGCTGCGGGCAGCCGGGCTTGCCGCAGGCGCGCGCGCTCGCTGCGACATAGGCGCCGCAGGTCTGGCAGGCCGTCAAATCCTCGACCGCCGGTTGCGGCCCCGGCGAGGGCGCCCGGCGCTGATGCACCTCTTTCGGCGGCGCGCGGTTCAGCCAGCGCAGGGCGTACCACACGGCGAAAGCCACCAGAATGATCAGGACGAGCCTGGGGAGCGCGATCATCGATCAGGTTTATGGGACGCCGGCCGGAGGGTCAAGGCGGGCTACAGGCCAAACCGGGCCCAC
>JBGPTQ010000287.1:0-3874 GCA_041490725.1 Allostellaceae bacterium
CAATTTGTTATCCTCATTCCCGCGAAAGCGGGAATCCAGAGACCCAGTGACTGAGCGGTTGCCCCCGGGTCAAGCCCGGGGCAGGCTCGTCACCCCCCCATTCGCGGGGGTGACGATTGGGAAAATTTCAGAGTAACCGCCATGCGCCTCACCGATGAAGAGCAGGCGATGCGCGCCGGCGAACTCGGCGAGCCGGGGCGCTGGGCGACCCTGCATCAGATCGCGGTCGGCGAATTTTTCGATGCCGCCGATCTGGTGCCCATATCGCAGGCGCATATCATGGCCGACACCGAGTCGCTCGGCGAACGTATTTCCTTTAATTTTACCGCGGATTAAGATTGCGACAACGTCTGGAGGTCGCGATGCCGCTCAAAGACACCCTAAATCGACTTCGTGAGCAGGATAAGCAAGAAAAACAGGATCGCCCAGCCCTAATTGCCGGCTGGCGGGCCGCGGTGGATGCCCTACTTACCCAAATTCGTAGCCACCTATCAGAATATGAACAGGATGGATCGTTGATATTTAGGTCTCACCGTATGCGTGTTACTGAAGAAAATCTTGGAACTTATGAAATAAGTTCAATGGACATCCAAGCAGGGCCGATCCTCGTGTTGGTCAAGCCGGTCGGTCTAATGGTGACGGGGGCAGAGGGACGCGTTGACATGCACAGACAGGGGCGTCCCAGCGAGGAGCATCGGATCATGCTTCTGCGCATGCGGCCGTCCGGGGCGACCTCTATGCCTACATGGTTCATAACCTTCCCTCAAGATACCACCAGCCGACGGCTGCAGTATCCAAGCATGCCACCGACGAGAGAAGTCGAGCCGCTCAGCAAGGAAGCGTTAGAGCGGGCCGTCGATATATTGCTGAAGTAGAATTAGAAATGGCGCCCGCCCCGCTCAGCCCAATCGATCGGGCATACGATAGGTATCAAATTCTGGCCCGACTGTTGGACCTTGCCCGGCAGCGTGCCCTCAGCGATCCCACGCACGAGAGAAATGTCAATGTCGGCCTCACGATTGCCGGACAAAAGAGGCAAGATGCGGTAGGCAGCATCGAAGATGCTTTCGAGGACCTGGGCGGCCTCGTCAACCATGTTGCGCTCCTCGACATGGCTGGCGCTTTCGAGAGCTATTTTAGGGCGAGGCTTGATACCGCCATCGGCGAAGCGCGAAAAGTCGTACGGGAGAGATTCCGAAGCAGTGTCCCTCTTCATGCCCACCGCGAGAGCTTGATCCGCGACGCTAACGATTTCCAAGGGTTGGCAGACATAATGCTGCTGATTGGCGGCCGAATATCAGCGGAGGTCCGCGATAATTGGGAGATGATCCGGAAAAATCGGAATTCGTTTGCTCACGGAACGGATATCCGAAGGCCACCAACGATAACCAGTGAGCGAACGAGGGAGACGCTGAGCGAGATAATTGAGGCGTTGTGAGGCTTTAGTGACAGAGCCAACGCTCAACTCGTCCAAGCCCTTGGGCTTGAAGGCGCGGCCGTGCGGCTGACCGACGAGGAGCGGACGATGCGCGCCGGCGCGTTCGGCGAGCCGCGCCGCTGGGCCATCGAGCATCAGATCGCGGTCGGCGAATTTTTCGATGCCGCCGATCTGGTGCCCATATCGCAGGCGCATATCATGGCCGACACCGAGTCGCTTGGCGAATCCGGGGTCGGCTTTCTCGAAAGCCTCGCGTTGAGGCCCGAGGCCGAGCGGCGGGTGCGGGTCCCGACCTTGACCGATCCGCGCGGGCTCGATGTCGAGGTCTATAAGCGGCTCGGCCAGAGCGAGGCGATGCGGGCCCTCGAAGCGCGCGCGATCGCCGCGCTCCGGGCTTTTGGCGTCTTGATGACCGACACCTGCATCAATTACCAGACGATCATGCCGCCGGTGCGCGGCGAGCATCTCGCCTATGGCGATACCGGCGTGGTGATCTATTCGAACAGCGTCTTCGGCGCGCGCAGCAATTTCGAAGGCGGGCCGTCGGCCCTGGCCGCGGCATTGACTGGGCGCACCCCGCGCTACGGCTATCACCTCGACGAATGCCGGCGCGCGACCCGGCGTTTCCGCCTCGCGGCGCGGCCGCGCGACCTCTCGGAATGGGGCGCGCTCGGCGGCATCCTCGGCCAGGCGTGCGGCTCCTATTGGGAGGTGCCGCTGATCGAGGGCATCGACGAGCTACCCGGTTCCGACGCGCTGAAGCATTTCGGCGCGGCGCTCGCCAGCTATGGTTCGGTGGCGTTGTTCCATATGCCGGGGATCACCGCTGACGCATCACTGGACCGCGGGCGTCTCGCCCGCATGCGGCCGGGACGGCCGCGGTCCATCGGCCGCGATGAGATCGAGGCCTTTGTCGCGGCCTATGGCGCCACCGGCGACAAGGTCGATGTCGTGGTCTTTGCCGCGCCGCAACTCTCGCTCGTCGAGATGGCGGCGGTCGCCGAGGCGCTCGACGGCCGGCATGTGCATCCTGCGACGACGCTCCTCGTCGCGACCTCGCCCGAGATCAAGCACGCCGCCGACCGCATGGGGCTGACCCGCCGCATCGAAGAGGCCGGCGCGGTCGTCGCCGCCGGCATCTGCTTCTACCAGAGCTATGCCGGCGAAATGGCCGAAGCCAACGGCTGGAAGCGGCTGCTGACCAATTCGGCGAAGCTGGTCAACATCATCGGAGGCTATGGCTACCGCCCGACCCTGGCGAGCCTCGAACGCTGCGTCGATTCGGCGGTTGCCGGGCGGGTCGTGTGATGCCGCCCCTCTAATGCCAATCGTCCTGCGCTGCCACAAGGGGATCGGCCCGGCGGTGACCGGTACCGCGCTCGTCGCCAAGGACAATTTCAGCGCGCGCTACGACCTCGACCGCAAAAGCGGCGTCTTCTCGCGCCCGACCCACAAACTCGCCGGGCAAAGCTATGTCGGCCGCATTCTCGTGCTCAACGAGGCCAAGGGCGGGGTCGCCACCGCCTGGATGCTGCGCGACATGGCCGAGCGCGGGCTCGTGCCGCTGGCGCTCGTGTTCAACCGGGTCAATCCGATCCTCGCGCAAGGCGCCGCCTTCGCCGGGGTCGCGCTGGTCGACCGCTTCGAGGGCGATGTCACCGACCTGATCCGCACCGGCGACGAATTGCGCATCGACCCGGCCGGCGGGCTCGTGGAGATTGTCAGCCGCTAACCGCGATCGCGACATTTGACCTTGAGGTGCCGCGCAAAGCACCGGACATTATCGGCCAACGACCGCGCACCCCAATCCCGCGAGGATCACGATGAGTTCAGACGCCGACCAGGCCCGCACCGCCCGCAAAGGCTCCTACAGCGCCTATTACAACCGGCCGGCGGGGTTCGAGACGAGCCATCTGGCGCAGGTTGGAGCGGGCACGCCGGGCGGCGAGTATCTGCGCCGCTATTGGCACCCGATCATGCTCGAGTCCGAGCTCAACGACTTGCCGATCGCGTTGCGCATTCTCGCCGAGGATCTGGTCATCTTCCGTGACGGGAGCGGCGATGTCGGGCTCTTGCACCGGGCCTGCGCCCATCGCGGCGCCTCGCTCGAATACGGCATCGTGCAAGAGCACGGCATCATGTGCTGCTATCACGGCTGGCATTTTGCCGCCGACGGCACCGTCATCGCCGCCGGAGCCGAGCCGCCGACCAATCGCGGCCGCTACAGCTTCTGTCAGGGCGCCTACCCCGTGACGGTGCGTCACGGCATGATCTTCGCCTATATGGGCCCGCCGGAAGAGATGCCGGTCTTCCCCGAATTCGACAGCTTCACGCACCCGGTCGGCAACCAGCTGATCCCGATCAAGATGACGCTGCCGTGCAATTGGCTGCAGATCGTCGAGAATGCCTGCGACCCGATTCACAACGCCTATCTGC
>JBGPTQ010000288.1:0-3866 GCA_041490725.1 Allostellaceae bacterium
ATCCACGTCTTTCTTTTCATGCGTCACGGCGGCAGGAAGGCGTGGATGGCCGGGCCAAGCCCGGCCACGGGAGCTTTTTCTGAGGAGAGTTGGACGTAAAACTATGCGAACAATGGTCCACTTGGTTGCCTCGGACAACCCCGCGCTTTCGCGGGCATGACTTGGTGGCGGGCTAATGAGATTAGGATTGGTGCGGGTTCCGCCTTAGACTAAGGGATGTGATGGCTTTCTTGCGCGTCGGGGGGCGGGCAGGGAGGGGGAAATGGGAAAACAGAAATTCGCTCGGCGCGGGATTATCCGTGCCGCGGCAGCAAGCCTGTTCGCCGGTCTTGTCGCTGCCTGTGCATGGGGCCCGTCGGAGCCCGCGCCGGTCATCATGAAAGGGGCCGATGCGGGGATTGCCGGGCAGGCCGCGTTCGCGCCGATGCTCGCGCCGCCACCGAGGACCGACGCCCAGCGCATCGTCGTGCGGCCCGGCCAATCGCTGGGCGGCATTGCCCATGCCTATCATGTGTCCGCGCGGGCGATCATCGCGGCCAACCATCTAACGCCGCCGTACAAGATCCAGACCGGCCAGCCCCTGGTGATCCCGGGCACGGCAGGCGCGCCGATGCAGCCGGCGCTGGCGGCCGCGTCGCCCGCCGCGCCGATCGCGCAGGGGCGTCCGCCGCCCGAAATCATCCCGCTCGACGGTCCGGCCCCGGCCAAATCGATTCCCCCACCACAGAATGTGGCCAGCCTGACACCGCCCTCCGAATCGGCCCCGGCGCTGAGAGCGCCCTCGGAGCCGAGCGCCGCCGATGACGCGCGTGCCGAGTCCGCGGTCGCCGTCCCGGGGACAGCAGGGGCGCTGCCGCATGGCGGGCATTTCCCGTGGCCGGTACGCGGCCGTGTCCTCGCCGGCTACGGGGTCACGGCAAGCGGCAGCCATAATGACGGCATCAACATCGCCGCACCGCGCGGCACCCCGGTGACCGCGGTCGATGGCGGAATCGTCGCTTATGCCGGCAACGAGCTGCGCGGCTACGGCAATTTGGTCCTGATCAAGCATGCCAGCGGCTGGATCACCGCCTATGCGCATTGCGAGGAGCTGCTCGTCAAGCGCGGCGACACGGTGAGCCCGGGACAGGCGATCGCGAAGGTCGGCGCGACCGGCGGGGTCAGTGAGCCGCAGCTGCATTTCGAGCTGCGTCGCGGCAAGCATGCCGTCGATCCGCGTGAGTTTCTTACGCCCGCCCCGAGCGCCGGCAAGGCCGCGCGCCAGGGCTGAACGTATTCGTAGGGTGGGTGGAGCGCAGCGCAACCCACCGTATCTAGCGCAGGCTGAGGGTGGGTTGCGCTTCGCTAACCCACCCTACGGGGGTTCGTTCTCCTCACCCGAGCAACTTGCCGAGCCGGCCGGCAAGGTCCTGGATGAACTGCCAGGCGACGCGGCCCGAGCGCGCGCCGCGGGTGATCGACCATTCGCTGGCTTGTGCCCTGAGCTGGTCCGGCGGCAGATCGAGCCCGTAATGCGCGGCATAGCCGCCGACGATCGCCTGATAGGTTTCCTGGTCGAGGTTGTGGAAGCCGAGCCACAGGCCGAATCGGTCGGACAGCGATACCTTCTCCTCGACGGCCTCGGCCGGGTTGATCGCGGTCGAGCGCTCGTTCTCGATCATGTCGCGCGACATCAGGTGGCGGCGGTTCGAGGTCGCGTACAAGACGACGTTGCCGGGCCGTCCCTCGATCCCGCCTTCGAGCACGGCCTTCAGCGATTTGTAGCTGGTGTCGTCGTGGTCGAACGACAGATCGTCGCAGAACAACAGGCAGCGCCGCGTGCTGTCGCGTACCAGCGTCAACAGACGCGGCAGGCTCGGGATGTCCTCGCGATGGATCTCGATGAGCGCGAGCGCCCCCGGGCGCACTCCGGGCCGCGCCTCATTGACCGCGGCGTGGGCGGCCTTGATGAGGGCGCTCTTGCCGGTGCCGCGCGCACCCCACAACAGCACATTGTTGGCCGGCAGCCCGGTCGCGAAACGCTCGGTGTTTTCCAGGAGGATGTCGCGCACCCGGTCGATCCCGCGCAACAGCCCGAGGGGAACGCGATTGACGTTGGGCACCGGCTCGAACCACTCGCGGTCGGCATGCCAGACAAAGGCGTCGGCGCCAGCGAGGTCGTTGACCGCGGCGTCCGAGGGCGCCAGGCGTTCGAGCGCATCGGCGATGCGGTGGAGCAGTGGGACAAGATCGGCTTCGGTCATCATTCGATCGGGAAGCGTTCGGGGAACCGACGCTATCACACCGCGTCCCGCCGGGAAAACGCGCGACGCGTGCGAGGATTGCCCTTTTCTAGGGCATCGCGTACCAATGCGCGCGCGCCGCTTTTGCCGCCTGCCGGCGTCTCGATGTCGCTTGCCGCGAATGCCGCGGCGCACCAGTTCGAGGTCAATGCCGATGCTTATTTCGACGGCCTACGCCCAAGTGCCGGGGGCCAGCCTGCTGGATCAAAGTGCGCTGATCCAGTTCCTGCCGCTGGTGTTGATATTCGTCGTGTTCTACTTCCTGTTGATCAGGCCGCAGCAGAAAAAGCAGAAGGACCATCGCACGATGCTCGATGCGCTGCGCCGCGGCGATCGGATCGTCACGGGCGGCGGCATCCTCGGCTCGGTCTCCAAAGTGGTGGGCCCCGAGGAGGTTGAAGTCGACATTGCCTCAGGGGTGCGCGTGCGGGTGTTGCGCAGCACGATCGCCAGCGTGCTCGCCAAGCCCGATCCCGCGGCGGCGCGCGAGGCCGCGCGGGAGAAGGATCGCGAGGCCGCCAAGGAAAAGGAAACCGTGCGGCGCGCACCTGACAAGGAAAAGGAAACCGTGCGGCGCGCAGCCGACAAGGTATGACGCCAAGAGAGAGCTTGTTCCGGGCGCGACCTGCCGCGGACGCCTTCTGGAATCTGTAGCATGCTCTACTTCGCCAATTGGAAGGTCCTGTTGATCTGCGCGGTTTGCGCGCTCGGCGTGATCGCGAGCATCCCGAACCTGTTCACCCCGGCGCAGCTCGCTCTTGTGCCGCGTTTCATCCCGCACAAGCAGGTTGCGCTCGGCCTCGATCTGCGCGGCGGCTCGTACCTGTTGCTCGAGGTCGATGTCGCCGCGGCCCAGCACGATCGTCTCAACTCGATGATTGACAGCGTGCGCAATGCATTGCGCGACACGAAGATCGGCTACACCGGCCTCATTGTCGAAGGCGATGCGATCGCCTTCACGATCCGCGATGTCGACCGGATCGACGATGCGCGGCAAGCCCTCGCCAAGATCGACCCCGACATCACCGTCGAGATCGGCAGCGACGGGGCGGGGACGATGCGGTTCGGTACGGTGGCGACGGAAACCCGCCGTCGCCAGGCGGTCGAGCAGTCGATCGAGATCATCCGCCGGCGGATCGACGAGACCGGCACGAAGGAGCCGACGATCCAGCGCGAGGGGCAGGATCGCATCCTCGTCCAGCTCCCCGGGGTCGACAATCCCGAGCACGTCAAGGCACTGTTGGGGCGCACCGCCAAGCTGACCTTTCAGCTGGTCGATGGCGGCGTGACCGTGGAGGATGCGCGGCGCGGCCGCCTGCCGCCGGGCGACGAGATCCTTGCCGCCGAAGAGGGGCGCGGCAATCGCGGCGGTGCGGCGGCGTATGTCGTGCGCAAGCGGGTCATGGTCGGCGGGGATACCCTTACCGATGCGCAGGCCACCTTCCAGAACAACGAGCCGGTCGTCAGCTTCAAATTCGACGCGGCCGGAGCAAGGCGGTTCGGCGATGCAACCAAAGAGAATGTCGGCAAGCCCTTCGCCATCGTGCTCGACCACAAGGTGATCAGCGCGCCGGTCATCCGCGA
>JBGPTQ010000289.1:0-3860 GCA_041490725.1 Allostellaceae bacterium
GGGCAGCCGACCGCCGCCGCCATCAGCACCGCGCGGTGCTTCATCAGGCAATCCTCGATGTCGGTCGGGCCGATGCGGTAGCCGCCGCTCGAGATCAGGTCGTCCTCGCGGCCCTTGTACCAGATGTAGCCGTCCGCATCCGCGATCGCGACATCGCCGGTCAGGCACCAGTCGCCGGCGAATTTCGCCTGCGTTGCCTCCGGGTTGTTCCAGTAGCCGAGGAACATCACCGGATCGGGCCGATGCACCGCGATGATCCCGGTCTCGCCCGGCGCAACCGGCTCGCCCTCGGCCGAGACCACCGCGACCCGGTGTCCGGGGATCGGCTTCCCCATCGATCCCGGGCGCACCGGAAACAGCGCGGCGCAATTGCCGACGAGCAGGTTCGCTTCGGTCTGGCCGTAGAACTCGTTGACCGCGACGCCGAGCGCCTGGCGCGACCAGTCGAGGATGTCCGCGCCGAGCGCCTCGCCGCCGCTCGCCACCGAGCGCAAATCGAGGCCGAAGCGCTCGCGCGGCGAGGCGACCGGCCGCATCATCTTCAGCGCGGTCGGCGGCAGGAAGACGTTGCGCACGCCGTGACGGCCCATCAGCGCAAAGGCTTCCTCCGGGTCGAACTTGCCGGCGCGGTGCGCCAGCACCGGCACGCCGAAATAGAGGCTCGGCAGCAGCACGTCCAAGAGCCCGCCGATCCATGCCCAATCGGCCGGGGTCCAGTAGAGGTCGCCCGGTTGCGGAAAGAAATCGTGCGGCAATTGCACCCCGGGCAGATGCCCGAGCAGCACCCGGTGGGCATGCAGCGCGCCCTTCGGCCGGCCCGTCGTGCCCGAGGTGTAGATGATCAGCGCCGGGTCGTCGGCTGCCGTATCGGCCGGCGCGAACTCGTCGCGGGCGTGCTCCAGGGTCGGCCAGAACAGAGGATGTCCCGCGCTATCGCCGTCGACGACCAGAATGGTCGCCAGCTCTGATAGGCCGCGTGGGACTTTGGGGAGATTGTCGCCGTCGGTGATCAGCGCCCGGGCGCCGCTGTCGGCGAGGCGGTGCTCGAGCGCGTCGGGACCGAATTGGACAAACAGCGGCACCGCCACCGCTCCGAGCTTGTAGATCGCGAGATGCGCGATCGCGGTCTCCGGGCGCTGCGGCAAGAGCACGCCGACCCGGTCGCCGGGCCGGATGCCGAGCCCGCTGAGCGCGTTGGCGCAGCGGTTGGAGAGAAGCTTCAGATCGTCGAAGCTGAAGCGCTCAACCGTGCCGTCGGGCGCCTCGTAGATCAGCGCGAGCCGGCCCTCGCCGGTGGCGTGCCGATCGCAGGCCGCGACGCCGATGTTGAAGCGCTCCGGCAGCGCCCAGCGGAAGCCGCCGTAGACCTCGTTATAATTGTCGCCGCGGTCAAGCACGGCGGCAATCCTAAAGCAGGATCAAGTGGGTTTGAACAGGATTGAGCGCAGTGCCCGCCCCCACCCCAGCCTTCCTCCGTGTCCACGGAGGAGGGAGTCCGCCGCGTCAGCGGCGGGCGGGGGGCCGGCACGGACGATCGCGTAACCGTGTTCCTGCCCGCAAAACCTTGCCTAGCCCCGTTCCGGGAGCCGGCGCGAGGGTTCCGTCGCGAGCAGCTTGCCGAGCGCCACACCGGTCATGCAATGGCGGCCAATGCTCGGTGGAGCGGCGTGGGCAGGGCCCCGGGCTGCCCGGGATGGCGAGAGCCCGCTGGGCCGCCACCCGCTCGGTCCCATCGGCGGCGGCGACGCCTGCGAGAAGATCGCCGGAGCGGCGCGGCGTCGCCCTGGCCAGTAGCGTCTTCACATCGGGAAAGACGGAGCGGGTGCCGCCGATCGTCTCCGCTTAGCCCACCGGCGCATGCTTTCCCCGATCGGGCCCGTCACCCCAAGGCTCAACCGGCGGCTTAGTGAATTGCCGCCGGCGTTGTGCATCGAGGTGCAGACCATCCTGTGCAAATCGTCGGCGACCCCCTGAGCGGCGCTGGGGCGCTGTTACAGCCCGAGCACTTCCTTCATGCCGTAAAGTCCGGGCGGCCGTCCGACGAGCCACAGCGCGGCGCGCACCGCGCCCTTTGAATAAATGCCGCGGTTGGTCGCGCGGTGGATCAACTCCAGCTGCTCGCCCATGCCGGCAAAGATGACATGGTGCTCGCCGATGTTGTCTCCGCCGCGCAGCGCCGCGAAGCCGATGGCGCCGGCCCGGCGCGGCCCGGTGATGCCGTCGCGCCCGCGCTGCGCCACCTCGTCGAACGCCGCACCGCGCGCCGCCGCGGCGGCGCGGCCGAGGGCAAGCGCGGTGCCGGACGGGGCGTCGATCTTGCCGCGATGGTGCATCTCCATGATTTCGAGGTCCCAATCGGGCCCGAGCCGGCGCGCCACCTGATCGACGAGCCCCAACAAGAGATTGATGCCGAGGCTGGTATTGGCCGCCCAGACGATCGGTACGCGCGCGGCAGCCTCGCGCACCGCGCGCTCCTCTGCTCCTTGCAGCCCGGTCGTGCCGATCACCAGGGGCGTGCCGAGCCGCGCCGCCAGCGTGGCGTGCTCGGCCGTGGCGGCCGGGGCGGTGAACTCGATCGCCACCTCGCTGTCGCGCAAGAGCCGTTCCGGGCTGTCTCCGACGGCGATGCCGATGGGGCCTGTTCCGGCCAGCTCGCCGATATCCTGGCCGAGCGCGGTGCTTCCCGGCCGGGCCACGCCGCCGGCCAATGCGCACCCCTCGGTCGCGATGATGTCGGCGATCAGCATGCGGCCGACGCGGCCGGCGCATCCGATCACACCGATCCTGGTCTCCGCCATGGCCGCCTCCCAATTTGCCATCCAGGTCAGCGAGATTGCTTCCTCGCTACGCTCCTCGCAATGACAACCTAAAACCGTCATTGCGACCCGCGAGCTCGGCCCGCGGGAAGCCATCTCGATGCGGGTAGGGTTTAAGGTCGGCGGCCATTTCCTCCGCGGCGCTTTTCCTCTACACCCCCCAACTCGTGTCATGGCCGGGCTTGACCCGGCCATCTATGGATTCCCGGGTCAAGCCCGGGGATGACGGTGAAAAAAGCGCCGCATGGCTTTGCTCCGCTCGGTCGCCACGGTCGGCTCCTATACGCTGGTGAGCCGGGTCCTCGGCTTCATCCGCGACATCCTGACCGCGGCGATCCTCGGCGCCGGGCCGGTGGCGGACGCGTTTTTCGTCGCTCAGCGCCTGCCCAATTTGTTCCGCAGCCTGTTCGCCGAGGGCGCCTTCAGCGCCGCCTTCGTACCGCTGGCCTCGGGCGCGCTGGCCGAGGGCGGCAAACCGGCGCTGCGCGAATTTGCCGAGGAGGCGTTCGCCGTCTTGTTCGCCGTGCTGCTCGCCTTTGTCCTCGTTGGCGAAATCTTCATGCCAGCGGTGATGACGGTGATCGCCCCCGGGTTTGGCGCCGAGCCGGGCAAGTTCGATCTCGTCGTCACCCTGACACGCATCACCTTTCCCTATCTCTTGTTGATTTCGCTGACCGCGCTGCAAGGCGGGTTGTTGAACGCGGTCGACCGGTTTGCCGCCCCGGCGGCAACGCCGATCATTTTGAACCTGTTCCTGATCGCGGCCCTCCTGCTGATGGTGCGGTTCGGTTGGCATGACGGGCACGCGCTTGCCTGGGCATTGTCGGCGGCCGGGGTCGCGCCATTCCTCTGGCTGATGCGGGCCTGCGCGCGGGCCGGGGTGGCGCTGCGCCTGCGCCTGCCGAAACTCACGCCGCGGGTCAAGCAAACGCTGCGGATCATGGCTCCCGGCGTGCTCGGCGCCGGGGTCACGCAGATCAACCTGGTGATCTCGACCGCCCTCGCCTCGCTGCTGGCGGGCGGCTCGGTCTCCTATCTCTACTA
>JBGPTQ010000290.1:0-3834 GCA_041490725.1 Allostellaceae bacterium
ATGCGATTCAAGGCTTGCGTCATCCTGAGGAGCGCCCAAAGGGCGCGTCTCGAAGGACGCAGGACGGCCCATGCAGCCGCAAACTGGCCCTTTCCGGCGCACGCTTCAGGCGAATTGCCCCTTCAGCCATTGCGCGATCGGATGCCATACCGCGTCTGGCGCCGCGATCGAGGCCATCATCCCGATATGGCCAAACGGTGGCCGCAGCACCGCTGCGTTGGGGATCGCGGTGGCGAGCGGCTCGGCCGAGCGCGGCGGCACGATGCGGTCGCGGCTCGGCAGCACGATGAGGGTGGGCGCGCTGACCTCTTCCGGCCGGACCGGCTGGCCGGCGACCCGCCAGGCGCCCCGCGCCGGATCATTGTCGCGGTACCATGACCGCGCGCATTCGAGCGCGACCTGGCGCGCGAGCGGCACCCCATCATTGATCCAATCCTCGAGCGCGACGAAGCTTTTCGCCGCTTCGCCTTCCATATCGAGCCCGGCGAAGCGAATGAATTTGCGCTCCGCCAGAAACGGATCGAGCGCCATGAAGAGGCTCTGGATCACCGACACCGGCACGGGGTCCGAAGCGCCGCAGAACAACGGCAGCCATTCCACCAAGGAGCCGAGGAGCTGGGCCTCGGCCGGCCGCTCGGCATGGAAATCCCACGGGGTGGCGAGCAGCGCCAGGCATGCCGTGTCGGCCGGCCGGCGCAATGCCAGCGCCAGGGCCAAGAGGCCGCCCATGCAATAGCCGCAGAGCGCGACCGGCCCGCCGGCGAGCCTGACGGCGGCGGCGAGGGCTTGCGTGAGCGGACCGGTGATGTAATCGCTCAAGGTGAAATCGCGCTCGGCGGCGCCGGGCTCGCCCCAGTCGAGCACCAGGGGCCGCAGACCCTCGCGCGCGAGGTGGCGCACAAAGCTGCGCTCGCGCACCAGATCGAGGATGGTGTACCGGTTGATCAGCGACGGCACGATGAGTACCGTGGGCAGCACCGCGGGCAGCACCGCCGGCCCATTTTCGCCCGTTGCGCCGCTGGGTCCGTAGTCGAGCAGCCGCGCCGCTCCGTGATGCCACCGCACCGGCACGCGCGCCGCCGCGCGGTGGAAGGGATGGCGGCGATAGGCGTAGACCCCGGCGAGAAACGCGTCGGCGCGGCGCCTCAGCTCGCGATCGAGCGCGGCCGCAACCCGCTCACGACCGAGCCCTCGGATTTCGGCGGCGAGCGCCGCCAGCCGGCCGTCTGCCGGGTTTCCTGGGGCGCTCGAGCGCGGCAACACGCTCGTGAAGCTCGTCAACGCGGCGCGCGAGCTCAGCCACAGCAGCATCGCGCTCGCCAGATGGGCCGGCAGCGGCCGCGGCATCAGTCGTCGATCCGGGGGGCGCCGATCCGGGCGGCGCCGGTCCGGACGAAGAGTGGGGCGGGACGCCGGCGCGGGCATCACCCGGCGAGCCCTCTTGCAGCGCACCGGCGGCGATGGCGAGCCAGCGGCGCAACGGCTCCGTCACCTTCGGATCGGCAAGCAGCGCCGCCAGATACTCCGCCCACAGGCCGAAAAAACGGCGCGCCAGATCGTCTTCCTCGCTCATCGGCGGCAGTATAGGGCGTGTCGCCGGTCGCGGCAGCACCGCCAAGCAGGTTTTTCGAACTTGGCGTAAGGTGTCGTGTTTGATGAGGCGGATCGCGCGAATCGCTGTATTGTTGCATTGCAGCACCTTGGTTTGGGCGGGACAGCGGGCACATGACCAATCCGAGCAGCGAGCCACCGGGTGGCGGCAAGAAACCGACCGTGGTCAAGAAATACGCCAACCGCCGGCTCTACAACACGGCGACGAGCAGCTATGTGACGCTCGACGACCTCGCCAAGATGATCAAGGAGGGGGGAGATTTCGTCGCCTACGACGCCAAGACCGGCGAAGACATCACCCGCTCGGTGCTGACCCAAATCATCGTCGAGCAGGAGCAGAAAGGGCAGAACCTGCTGCCGATCAGCTTTCTGCGGCAGCTGATCAGCCTTTACGGCGACAGCATGCAATTCCTGGTGCCCGGCTACCTGGAGCAGGCGATGATCGCCTTCACGCGCAATCAGGAGCAGATGCGCGACAGCCTGCGCACCACCTTCGGCATCTTTCCATTCGGCCAATTCGAGGAGATGGGGAAGCAGAACATCGCGCTGTTCCAACGCGCCTTGAAGATGCTGTCCCCCAATGCGGGCGAGACGAAGCCGGCTGCGGCCAACGCGCCGCAACCCAAGGACGAGACCAGCGAGGCCGAGGAGCCGCGCTTGCGTCGCCTCGAGACCCAGATCGAGGCGCTGCGGCGGCAGCTCGAAGCGCTCGGCCGCGACCGGCAGAAAGGCTGAAACGCCTCAGTTGGTGTTTGCGACCCGCGGGACGGCGGCGAGCCGGCCGTTGTCGATGACCTCGGCGGCTGGGGATGGCGTACTAACAAGCCACGGGCGCTCGAGCGTCGGGTAGCCGAAATGGTAGCCCTGCATAAGGCCGACGCCCTCATTGCGCAGGATCGCCGCGTCTTCCGCGGTGGCGACGCATTCGGCCACGGTGTGGAAGCCAAACCCCTTCGCAAGTCCGAGCAGGTGGCGCAGGAAAACCTGGTTATCCGGGCTGCCGGCGAGATTGCGGATGAACGAGCCGTCGATCTTGACGGTATTGACGGCCAAGCTCTGCAGGTGGCGCAGCGAGGTATGGCCGGCGCCGAAATCGTCGAGCGCTACGCTGCAGCCGGCATGGCGCAGCGCGCTGACGAACCGGGCCGATTCCTCGATATCGTAGAGCGCCGCGGTTTCAGTGATCTCGACGATCAGGCGAGAAGAGATGTCGGGCCGGTTGCGCACCTGCGAGACCAGCGCGCGCAGCCAGGGCCGATCGGCCGCCGTCAGGCCGGAAATGTTGAAACCGAGCCTGACCTGGGGATGAGCGGACAGCTCCGCCACCACCTTGTCCAGGACATAGCGGTCGATCAGCCGGATAAAGCCAAGCTGCTCGATGATCGGCACGAATTCGCCGGCGGAAATGATCCGCCCGTCCCGGGTGCGCATGCGCAGCAGGCACTCGTAATGGTCAACTTCTTCGGTCGCCGCCACGACCACCGGCTGGTAGGCAAATAGCACGCGGTCTTCCCGCAGCGCCAATTGGACCTGTTCGCTGATCGACAGGCTGTGCCGCTGGCGCTCGCGCTGCTCGCCGGTGATGCGATAATGGCTGTGGCAGTCGCGCCCGGAGCGCTTGGCATCGGCGAGCGCGCTCTCCGCCCGGGTGATGACGTCGTAGGAGGTGAGGCCCCGATCGGGAAATGTGGTGCTGCCGATCGACACCGTCGCATAGATCGGCCCTCCGGCGGCCGTCACCGGTGTCGCGCTCACCGCGGCCAGGATCTTCTCGGCGGCCGCCCCGATATTCTCCTCGGGACAATGCTGCAAAACCGCGCCGAACCGGTCGCCGCCGAGCCGGCCGATCAGATCGCTGACGCGCAGGCAGCTGTCGAGCCGGCGGCCGATTTCGATCAACACCGTATCGGCCGCCTCATAGCCGAACATGTCGTTGATCATCGTCATGTTGTCGATGCCGACCGACAGGAACGCGGCCGGGCTGCCGGTGCGCTGATTGGCGGCGATGATCTGGTCGACCGCTTCGCGCAGCCGGCTCTTGTTGAAATGGCCGGTCAGCTCGTCGAAATTCGCCAGCCGCTCGAGCCGTGTCTGCTGTGCCTTGCGATCGCCGATGCCGCGGATGACGCCGAGCATGACTTGCGGTCGACCCGAATCATCGCGTCTCGCCTGGCCGCGCTCGTGCACCCAGACGAAGCCGCCGGTGGCGTCACGCAGGCGATA
>JBGPTQ010000291.1:0-3813 GCA_041490725.1 Allostellaceae bacterium
GCCCTCACGGAACGGCGGATCGATCGTCGTCTTGGTGTTGCGCACCGGGTCGAGCACCGGCTGCGCGTTGCTGCTGAGTTCGGTGTCGCCGTAAATCGGGCCGTAGGCGTTGACTGTCGGATGGCGCCGGTCGGTCGCGGTCAGATCGTGCAGATAGTGCTTGGGGTCGGACCAGTCGCGCACGGTGACGACGAGGTTGCGCTCGACGCCGACCGGCCGGGCCGGGCTGCGGCTCGGCAACTCGCCGGCCTTGATGCGGTCGGTCCAGTCGGCCAGCGCGGCGAGTTGGCCGCCGTCCGGGGTCATCAGCTGGGTGATGAAGCCGACCATGTCATGGCCGGCCGGCCCGACGCTGAGGCGCTGCATCCACGCGTCGCGCGACGAGTCGAAATGGCCGAGCGCCTCGGGGATCGTCCGGGTCGCGTAATTGCCGAGCTGGTGGCAGTTGCCGCAGCCATTGGTCTTGACGAAATTGAGCCACTGCTCCTGGGTCTTGAACATCTCCGGGATGCCGTTGCCCTTGTCGCCGGTGCCCGGGAAGCGGCTCTTGTCCGGGATCTTGACCATCGAATACCAGTATGCCGCCGGGTAGTACTGCGCCGCCGCGGCGAGGCTCGGCGCCACAACGGCGGTCAGGTTGAGGGTCTTGCCGGGTGCGCTGGCGACCTTCTCGGAGTCGACGAGCCCGTAGCCGCGCACCCAGACCCGGTAATTCGCCTTGGGCAGGTCCGGGACCACGTAGCGGCCGCGCTCGTCGGTGACGACCATCTTGGCGAAGCGGGTGCCGAGATCCTTAGTCTCGGCGACGACCCAAACCCCGGCCTCCGGCCCGAAGCGGCTGGTGACGACGCCGCCGATCGCGTTCGCGTCGATCGCGACCACCGGCGGAGGCGCGGCAGGCTGCTGGGCGCGCAACTCGGGCGCGAGGCCGGCGGCAAGCCCGGCAATTGCGATCGCGAATAAGGATGCCTTCCCGGCGCGCATGCTTTCCCCCCGACAGCGTTGGAACGATAGGTTTCGCTCCGCTCAACCCATCCTACACCTCAATCGCGATTGTGGAATGGGTTGAGCGGAGCGAAACCTGTCAATGCTCGCGCATCAAAAGCGTGGCGTTATCGGGCGAGCCGTCGCAGACTTGGGCCAACCCGCAACCGCGTTCGGGAGGACCGCCGATGCAAACGCCCCCAGCCCCCGCCGCCCGCCACCTGCCGATCCGCAAGGACTGGCTCGCCGCGACGCAGGAACCAGCGCGCGAACCCGAGCGGCCGATCATCGACCCGCACCATCACATGTGGGACCGGCCGGGCAACCGCTATTTGCTGCACGACCTGCTCGAAGACCTGAACAGCGGCCACAACATCCGCGCCACGGTGTTCCTCGAATGCCGCGAGATGTACCGCGCCGAGGGGCCGCCCGAGCTGCGCTCGCTGGGCGAGACGCAATTCGTCGCCGGCGTCTCGGCGATGAGCGAGAGCGGCAAATACGGCGCGGCGCGCGCCTGCGCAGGGATCATCGGCAATGTCGATTTCCGCATCGGCAGCCGCGCCAGGGGGGTGCTCGAACAGCACATCATCCTCTCGGGCGGGCGCTTCCGCGGCATCCGCAACGGCGCGACGTGGCACGCCGACCCGAGCCTCCGGGTGTTCACCTCGGGCGCCGGGGAAGGGCTTTATCTCGACCGCTCGTGGCGCGAGGGCTTCGCCGCGCTGGCGCCGCTCAACCTCTCCTTCGAGGCGTGGATGTTCCACAGCCAATTGGGCGATTTGATCGATCTCGCCCGCGCCTTCCCCGAAACCAAGATCGTGCTGAACCACATCGGCGGCGCGCTCGCGGTCGGGCCCTATACAGACAAGCGCGAGGAGGTCTTCGCCGAGTGGAGCACGCAGATCTCCAAGCTCGGCCAGTTCCCCAACGTCTACATCAAATTGGGCGGGCTCGGGATGCCCTCGCTGATGGGTTTCGAAATGGGAAGGCAGGATTCGGCGCCGTCTTCGGAGCAACTGGCGAAAGCGTGGCGGCCTTATCTCGATACCTGCATCGCCGCCTTCGGCCCGGATCGCTCGATGTTCGAAAGCAACTTCCCGGTCGACAAGGGAATGTGCAGCTATGCGAATTTGTGGAACGCGTTCAAGCGCGTCGCCGAGCATTACTCGAACGACGAGAAGAACGCGATGTTCTACAACACGGCGCTAAAGTTCTACCGGTTGTGGTGATGCGTGAACCAAGCGTGGGGCGGGTGGACCCCGGCGAAAGCCGGGGGTAACCCGCCGTGGCGCCCCCGAAGAAGTGGCGGGTTGCGCTGCGCTCCACCCGCCCTACCAACTACCGGTTGTGGTGATCTAAGTTTGTCATCCCGGCTTGCGCCGGGACGACAGGTGAACAGAAAGGGAGACACGCAATGCCGTTGCCACGCCAGGAGGTCGATGCCACGACCCCCAAATACCTGCGCGACAAATATGCGATCGTCGGGGTGGGCGAGACCACCTACACCCGCGGCTCGAACAAGACGACCCGGGCGCTGGGGACCTGGGCGGTCAGGAACGCAATCCTCGACGCCGGGCTGAAGCCCAGCGACATCGACGGCATGCTGGACTATTCCGGCGGCGACTCGACCTCGGCGACCTTCATCGCCGGCGATCTCGGCATCCGCCTCAATTTCTACATGGATGTGGTCGGCGGCGGCTCCTCGACCGAGGCGCTCATCGGCATCGCGATCGGCATCATCGAAGCCGGCATGTGCAAGACCGTGGCGATCTTCCGCTCGATGAACGGCTTCTCGCAGGTGCGGATCGGCGGCACCGGCGCGCGCTCGGCGGTCCCGGTCGTCGGCGACATGCTGCACAGCCGCGCCTATGGCTGGCAGAGTGCCGGGCAGAGCTTCGCGCCGACCTTCATGCGCCACATGCACGATTACGGCACCAGGCCCGAGCAGGTCGCGATGGTCAAGGTAGCGCACAGCCACCACGCCTCGAACAACCCGAAGGCCTATTACAAAAAGCGCTTTACGGTCGAGGACGTGCTCAGCAGCCGGTTCATCTGCAAGCCATTGCATCTGTTGGATTGCTGCGTCGAGACCGACAACGCGACCGCGATCATCGTGACCAGCGCCGAACGTGCCAAGGACTGCAAGCACCCGCTCGTCTTGATCCGCGGCATCGTCGGCCGCTGCAACAAGCCGCGGCTCGACATGCACTACCAGCACGGGCCGATCTCGACCGTCGCCGGCCATTACGCCAAAGAAATCCTGTGGCCGAATTCCGGGGTCGGGCCGGAGGACGTCGACATCACCGGCTCCTACGACGCCTTCACTTTCACGACAATGCTGCAGCTCGAGGATTACGGCTTCTGCAAGAAGGGGGACGGGGGCCAGTATGTGTCGAGCGGCGCGATCCAGCTCGGCGGAAGGCGGCCCAACAACACGTCCGGCGGCCATCTCTGCGAGGCCTATACTCACGGCATGAACCTGGTCATCGAGAACACCAGGCAATTGCGCCATGACGTCGACGATTCCTGCCCGATCGGCGCCGACGGCAAGCGAACGCACACCTACGATTACAAGGAGGGTGGCTGTCGCCAGGTCAGGAATGTCGAGGTCAGCGCCAATCTGGGCTGGGCCAACCCGGCGACGGGGTCGGCGATGGTCATGCGGCGCGGCTGAGCACAGGGACAGGGGAGACAGAACGATGCCAGGAATCCAGGCACAATATCTCGGCATGGGGTTGCAATTGGCCGAGCTCGATCACGAGAACCTCGACTATTTCCGCCACTGCGCAGCGCATGATTTCCACCTGCAGGCCTGCGCCGGGTGCGGCA
>JBGPTQ010000292.1:0-3796 GCA_041490725.1 Allostellaceae bacterium
AAACGGGCGAGTTCAACGAGGCGATCCTCGCCTACCATTCCGCGCTGGCGCGCGACGAGCACGATCGCGAAGCGTTGCGCGGTCTCGCCCGCAGCTACCTGATGAGCGGCAAGCCCGCGCTTGCAGGCCAGCCGCTCGCTGTCGCCTATCATGACAATCCGAACGATCCCAAGCTTTTGCAGCTGATTGGTGTCGCCGATGATTATGTCGGCCGGCACGACGAGGCGCAGGCGCGCTACCGGCGCGGTCTGGAGCTGTCGTCCCGAGACCCGGCCTTGTCGCTCGATCTGGCGTTATCCCTGGCGCTGGGCGGAAATTACGCAGAGGCGATTGGCGTATTGCGCCCGATCGCCACGGCGGCGACCGCCTCACCGCGGGAGCGGCAGACGCTGGCGCTGATCTACGGGTTGCAAGGCGATCGGCGGGCAGCCGAGCACATGGCGCGGCGTGATCTGGATCCGGCAACCGTGCAGCGCAACCTCGCCTATTACGACAGCTTGCGCCGGCTATCCCCAGAGGCGCGGCACCGGGCAATCCAATCGCTTGGGGCACAGGCAAAATCGGCCCAGCCTTCCTGAGTGGGCGATATTGCACGGTCCCTTTCAAGACGGACCCCGAGAGGTAGCGCGGCGAAGCTAGAGCAACATTTGTTTAAGTTGAATCGCCTTCCCTACCCGTCATGGCCGGTCAAGCCCGGCCACGGGGGATTTTTACCAGGCCCATCTCGCCACCCCCTCCCGCACTGCAGGAGAGGGATTTCGGGCGCCTTCAGTCCCTAACGGAACATCCGGCCTTCCGGCGGCAGGCCCATCAGCATTTGCCCGACCGTCTCGAAATGGATCGGGCGGCCCTGGCCCTGCTGGGTCCCGGCGTGGATGTCGCGCATCCGCCGCTCGAGCGGGTTGCTCTCGAAAATCGCCGACGCACCGGCCGCGTGATAGACGGTCGCGACAATGTCGCGCGCCTGATGGATCGCCCAGGTCGCGGCGAGGCGCAGCTGCGGGTGGTGGTCGGGGCTGATGGCGCCCTTATTCTGCGCCTCGTCCCACATCTCGCCGATCACGCCGCGCAGATAGGCGCGCGCCGATTTGAGCCGCGCCTCGCATTGCGCGACCTGCGATTGGACGACGTTGTTCTCGCGCAGCGTGCCCTTGGCGCCGCGCGCCACCTTGTCGCGCGCGAGCTCGATAAAGGCGTCGAACGCGCCCTTCGCGATGCCCATCGCGACATGCGAAAAGCCCATCGCGTAGATCATGCCTGACGTGAACTGGTAGAGCGGTCCGGGCTCGCGCCGCTCGGCCTCGTTGTCGCGCCCGGCGGTATGGGCCTGCGGCACGAAATGATCCTCGAGCGCATAGCTGTCGCTGCCGGTGCCGCGCAGGCCGAGCACCCGCCAGTTGTCGATGATCCGCGCCTCGGATTTAGGGAGCAGCATCGTGCGCACCACGGGTCGGCCATTCGGGTTGAGGCGCGGGCTGCCGTCGGACGCGAAGATCGGGATGTGGCAGCCGAGCCAGCTGGCGTGCCGGCTGCCGGTCGCAAAACCCCATTGCCCGGTGACCCGGTAGCCGCCGTCGACCGCGACGCCGCGCCCGGCATTGGGTAGTTCCGGCCCCCAGGCGAGGATGCCGCGCGGGCCGCCGAAGATCTCGCGGGCGCTCTCCGGCGCCAGATAAGGCGCGATCATCGAGCAGCCCGAATTCTGCCCGAGGCACCACGCGGTGCTCCCATCGCCTTGGCCGAGGATTTCGAGAACGGCGGTGTAGGTCAGCGGGTCGAGCTCGGCGCCACCAATCGAGCGCGGCAGCAGCATGCGGAAGATGCCGCGCTCGATCATCGCCTCGACGATCTGCGGGGTCACCTCGCGACCCCGCTCGATCTCGTCGCCGGCAGCGGCGAGCAATGGCTTCAGCTCGCGCGCGCGGCCGAGATAGCTCTGCGCCAGCCTGTCGTCGCCAGCCGCCTCAGTCAAATCCATCACCCTCTCCTCCGAACCGGGCGCCGGTCTCGGCCCTCATCGCCCGCCGCATTGTGCCGGCACGCCGCGCGAATGGGAACAGCCCGGCGCGCATGGCGCAGACGCATCAGGGTCCGCTTGTCGCGGCCGGCTTGGTCCTGAGGTAATGACGCCGCGATTTGGCGCGATTGCCGCACGAGCTCATATCGCACCAGCGCCGCGTGCCGCCCTTGCTGTGGTCGATGAACAGCCATAGGCATTGATTGTTGGCGCAGCGCCGTATCCGGCGGCGATCGATGCCGGCCAGCAGATCGGCCGCCGACCACAATACCGGCGCCAGCAGACCCGGAGCCGAGAGCGCGAGCCGCTCCGCGGCCCAGGCGTAACCCCCCTCCCGACGAACCAGCCGAGCGCGCGCCGGCGCAGCGGCCAAGCCGTCGTTCAGCGCCGTGAGGTCATCCTCAGCCACCGGGTCGCCGGAAGCGACTGCGGCGAAGAGGCGATAGGTCGCCTCGCGCAGCGCGATTGCTTCGCTGAACAGCCTTGCTGTCCGATCGGGGTCATCGAGCGCCCATTCCCGCGCCTCTTCGACAACCTGCTGCGGCATTCCGGCGGAGCCGCCCAGCCAATTCAGCAGATCGTTGAGCCCGGACAACGCCTCGGCCGGCACGGCGCTGCCCCGCCAGCACAGCGTGTTCGCGTAATCGAGGCAGAGATCCTCGCCCGATGGAACGATCGACAGAGGCACGGTATCCATAATCAAATTCTAACCTGCTGGGCGGTTGACTTTCGCGTGGGTCTCCGACATACTCTAACCTCCTATATGGTTATGGAGCGTATGATGATAGATCACATCTCGATCGGGGTCGCTGACATCGCTCGGGCGAAGGCCTTCTACGACGCCGCGCTCGAGCCGCTGGGATACCGATGCTTGAGCCAGGATACAAATTCGCTCGGCTATGGGGGCGAGGCTGTGGCGTTGTGGGTCGCCGCGGCGGAGCATCCGGTGCCGTCCGACGAAAAATCCAACCTGCATTTTTGCTTCGCCGCTGCGACGCGCGACAGCGTCGATGAATTCCATGCCGCGGCGCTGCGCGCTGGCGGCCGCGACAACGGAAAGCCGGGCGTGCGCGAAGCCTACAGCCCGACCTATTACGCCGCCTTCGTGAGCGACCCCGATGGCTACCGCATCGAGGCCTATTGCGGGCACCACGCCTAAGAGATGCCTTCGGAAGAGAACAGCCATGAGCGAGCCGAACCGCAAGTTTCTGTGGAAGAGCGAGGAGCTGACAGCGCATGAGCGGGCATTTTCACAACGCCTCAACCCGAATTCCTCGTTGATGAGAACCGGGCTGTCGCGCCTTGCCGGCCTGAAGCGCGCCCATGTGACCCTCGGGCGCCTGATGCCGGGCAAGGATTCGTTCGCCTACCACGCCCACATGCTCGAAGAGGAGTGGATCTATATCCTGTCGGGACGCGCTGTAGCCGAGATCGATGGGCAGCGGTACGATGTCGGGGCCGGCGATTTCATGGCGTTCCCGCCGCCGGGCGTGGCGCATTTGCTGCGCAACCCGTTCGAGAGCGAGCTGGTCTATCTGATGGGCGGCGAGGCGCTGCCGCTCGACGTGCTCGATTATCCGACGCTGGGCAAACGCTTTCTGCTCGTCTATGGCGGCGGTCCGCCGGATTTCTACGAGCTCGGCGAGCCGTCAAAGCCGTTCGGGCTGGCCGATTGATTGCGGCAAAGCGGTTCTCGCGCTCACGCCACCGCGCGCATCGTGTCCAAACCCTGGGCCAGATCGGCGATCAAATCCTGCGGGTCTTCGAGGCCGATATGGA
>JBGPTQ010000293.1:0-3792 GCA_041490725.1 Allostellaceae bacterium
CTCGGCATCCGCCCGAGCACCCCGGCAGCGCGCTCGAACAGCGCGCCGGAGGTGAACTGGCCGACCATGCCGATGAGGGTCAGCGCCACCATTAACGGGCCGGCCTGGTGCAGCCCGCCGCTCCAGCCGGCGCCGAACCCGCCGAGATAGAGCCGCGCCACCGCGAAATCCTCGGCCCGGAAGAAAATCCACGCCAGGCACACGAAATGAAACACGACAACCGTCGCGATCGCCCGCGCGGCGGGGCTGCGCGAATGGCGGCCGAGCCAGGGCTCGATCATGCGCTCGATCGCGAGCCCGCCGCCGTGCAGCGCGCCCCAGGTGACGAATTTCCACCCCGCGCCGTGCCAGATGCCGCCGAGCAGCATGGTCAGCAGGAGGTTGCGATAGGTCTTGAGCCTGCCGTGCCGGTTGCCGCCGAGCGGCTTGTAGAGATAGTCGCGCAGCCAGGTCGACAGCGAGATATGCCAGCGCTGCCAGAACTCGCGCAGGCGCTCGGCCCGATAGGGCTGGTTGAAATTGGCTGGAAAGCGGAAGCCGACGAGCGCCGCCAGCGCGATCGCCATGTCGCTATAGGCGCTGAAATCGCAATAGATCTGCACCGCATAGCCGTAGATTGCGAGCAGCAGGTCGGGCGCGCCATAGCTGGTCGGCGCGGCAAACACCGGGTCGACGAGGCCGGTCGCGAGATAGTTCGCGATCACCACCTTCTTGAAGAGGCCGCCCAAAATCAGCAGCAGCGCGGGGGCGATCGGGATCGGCTCATCCGAGGGGCGGGCCAGCTGCGGCAGGAAATAGGCGGCGCGCACAATGGGGCCGGCGACGAGCTGCGGGAAGAACGACATGTAGAGCGCCATGTCGAGCGGGTTATGGCAGACCGCGGCATCGCCGCGATAAACGTCGGTGACGTAGGAGATCCCGTGGAAGGTGAAAAACGAGATCCCGACCGGGAGCAGCACCTCGAAGAACGGCAGTTCGGACTGCAGCCCGAGCAGCCCGGCAAGCTGGTTGGCGCTGAGCACGAAAAAGTCGAGATATTTGAAGACCCCGAGCAGCCCGAGATGCAGGGCGACGGCGATGGCGAGGACGAGGCGCCGACGATCCCCTTCAGCGGTCGCGCCGATCATCCGGCCGGCGAGGTAGCTGACGCTGGTGCTGAAGGCGAGCAGAAAGCAGAAGCGCCAATCCCATTGCGCATAAAAGTAATAGCTGGCGATGACGAGCACCGCCTTCTTCGCCGCAAAGCGGGTCTCCAGCAGCATCATCGCCGCCGCGACGACGAGGAAGAACAAGAGAAAGCCCGAGGTCGGAAACAGCATCTGCGGTCAGCCGATAGAACCGGTTCGTGCGTCGAAGCGCGAATCGGTTCTATCGGCTGGCACGAGTCCGGGCAAGCGGGCGATCATCGACCGAATGCCATCCCGGGCCGGCGTAAGGGTCGCCGACCCGGCGCGGCAATTCGGTTTGCAACGCCGCAGCCGACCGATCACTATTCGACCATAGGTTAGAGTAGTGGCTGCGGGGGTAGGGTGCCGTGGGCGGATACGGTCGGCTGTGCGGCGCCGGGCGCCTGATCGTGCGAGCGGCGGCCCTTGTGTTGTTCTTCGGCGTTGCTGCGACCTTGGCGCGCGGCGATGAGCCGGCGAGCCGGGAGACGATCGTCGTCTTCGGCGACAGCCAGGCGCAGGGTCTCGCCGGCGGGCTGCAGCGCGTGCTTCTCGAAGACCCGCGCTATCGCGTCCTCAACCGCACCCATCCCGGCGCCGCGCTGGTGCATGACGGGAGCGAGTGGCTCGCGCCGGTCGAGCGCTTTGCCTCCCACGAAAAGGCCGACATCGCAGTGGTCATGTTCGGGGCCAATGACCGTCTCGACATGCGCGACGAGCACGGGGCCACTCTGCATTTCCGTACCGATCAGTGGCGCGAGGCTTATGCCGCGCGAGCAGACAAGATTCTCGCCCTCCTCGCCAACGCTGGGCTGCGGGTGATCTGGTGCGGCAACCCGATCGCGCGAAGCACGACCTATTCCGCCGATATGAGCTATATCAACGACATTTATGCCGAGACGGCGGCTCGCTTCGGTGCGCAATTCGTGCCCTTATGGACGGTGATCGCGGATGAAGAGGGCCGCTACGCCGCCTATGGCAAGGACCGCGGCGGCACGACGCAGCGGTTGCGGACCGATGACGGCATCCACTTCACCGCCGCCGGCTACCAGCTGATCGCGGAAAAGATCGTCGGCTTGTTCTCGGCCGCTGCCGCGAACGGCCGGTGAGCGTAGCGGAGCGCGGCCCCGGCAGCACTGGCCGGCGCGGTGCACTTCGTTCCGATCGCGATCCCGCCCGAGGACGAAACACGATGGCACCACCCTCGCCGCCCGCCGGCATGGCGCGGCACTTCGGCATCCGCATCATCGCCGAGAGCAAGGAAAAGGTGGTCGGCGAGATCGACGCCGACGACCGGCATGTGAACGCAGGCGGCATCGTGCATGGCGGCGCGTACATGGCCTTTGCCGACGAGCTTGGCGGCCATGCCGCCGGTTTGCACCTGTTGCCCGGGACGCGGACGACGACGATCGAGTCGAAGACCAATTTCTTCCGCGCCTGCCGGCCCGGCCGCCTTACCGGCGAGGCGGTGCCATTGCATGTCGGGCGCCGCATGATCGTGGTGCAGACCTCGATCTACGGCCCCAATGGCAAGCGGGCGGCGATCGTGACCCAGACCCAGCTTGTGTTGCCGCGCGAACGCGCCAACCGGCCGGAGTAGAGGGCGCGGCGACGGGTGAGGCCGACCCAACCTAGCCGGGACGGTGGCAAATTCCCTGCCGGCAGGGAAAAATTCGCCGCGAGCGCGCGCAAAGCTGTGACCACTCCTTGGATTCGTTATGCTCCGAGTGTCGATGGTGGGGCAAACGCAGGGAATTTTTTGCCACGTCGCAGGGAATTTTTATTGCCTCGCAGGGAATTGGCAGGGAATTTCGTCGCATGGGCATTTTGCGGAGATAGGGCAAAGCGTGTTCCTGCTAATATAGCAATTACTATTTAGGTATTCGCCGGTTATCTGGGCGTCGGAATCTATAATGTCAACCCGCGACGTTGCGATATTGGGAGAGGGGGGAGGAGAGGGGGCAATGAGGCGGCTCGACCCACGGCTCAACGCCTATCGCGCCGACCTGGCCGATACGCGCCTGCGCGGAACTGTCGCCGCGCCGCGCTATGTCGAGGGACGCCCGGCGCGGGTGGTGGCCGGCTGCGCGGCGGTGCGGCGCAGCCCGGACCGGCATGCCGAGGTCGTCAGCTTCTATCATTATGGCGAACCGGTCCTCGTCTTCGACGAGGCCGGCGGATTTGCCTGGTGCCAATCGCTGTTTGACGGTTACGTCGGTTATGTCGAGGCGAGCCATGTCGCGGTCGGCGCGGCACCTGACGCGACGCATTTCGTCGCAACATCAGGCTCATATGCCTACGACGCCCCGGATCTGCGATCGGCCGCGAGCGATTTTCTGCCGCGCCATAGCGCGGTCGTCGTTGCCGAGAGCGGCCTTGTCACCCGCGGCACCGAATATGTCCGCCTCGACACCGGCCGCCATCTGCCGCTCGCCTGCCTGTTGCCGCACCCGCCGCGCTCCGCGGATATCGTCGCCGCGGCGGCGCTTTATCTCGGCTGCCCCTATCTGTGGGGCGGCCGCAGCTGGCTCGGCATCGACTGTTCGGGGCTCGTCCAAAGCGCGTTGCGCGACATCGCCCTCACCGTGCTGCGCGACACCGACATGCAGCAGGGCACGATCGGCGA
>JBGPTQ010000294.1:0-3775 GCA_041490725.1 Allostellaceae bacterium
GGAAATGGGCCGATTACGGGTTGCCGGGAAGCGGCAAGCCGATCTGGAAACCACATAAACAATGAGGCAGTGAGGCAGCGAGAATGAAATAATAAGATCGCGTTCCCGGCGAAGGCCGGGATCCACGTGTCGACCAACTCAACGGCTCAGGAGCGGATTTCGGCCTTCGCCGGGAATGCGTGATTGGGAGAACCCTCGCTTTCTCACTGCCTCACCGCCTCATTGTAAATGGTGGCTACTTCCAGATCGGGCGGCCGCTGCCGGGCAGGCCGTAATCGGCCCATTTCCTGGTTACCTCGGCGACGATCTCGTCGGTCATGCGGATCGGCCGGCCCCAGGGCCGCTTTGTCTCGGGCGGCAATTTGTTGGTGGCGTCGAGGCCGATCTTGCCGCCGAGCCCCGATTCGGGCGAGGCAAAGTCGAGGTAGTCGATTGGCGTGTTGTCGATCAGCGTCACGTCGCGCACCGGGTCCATGCGGGTCGAGATCGCCCACATCACGTCCTTCCAGTCGCGCGCGTCGATATCGTTGTCGACGACGATGACGAATTTCGTATAGATGAACTGGCGCAGGAACGACCAGACTCCCATCATCACGCGCTTGGCGTGTCCGGGGTAGGTCTTGCGAATCGCAACGATGGCGATGCGATAGGAGCAGCCTTCGGGCGGCAGCCAAAAATCGACGATCTCGGGAAATTGCTGCTGCAGCAGCGGCACGAACACCTCGTTGAGGGCCTGGCCAAGCACCGAGGGCTCGTCGGGCGGCCGGCCGGTGAAGGTCGAGAGATAGATCGGGTTCTGCCGCATCGTCATCGCGGAGAGGCGAAACACCGGGAATCGCTCGACCGCGTTGTAATAGCCGGTGTGGTCGCCGTACGGCCCCTCGTCGCCCAATTCGTCGAGCGCGACATGGCCTTCGAGGACGATCTCGGCCTCGGCCGGCACCTTGAGCGGCACGGTCTTGCAATCGACGAGATCGAGCCGCCGGCCGCGCAAGAGGCCGGCGAACTGGTATTCCGACAGCGTATCGGGGACCGGCGTCACGGCGGCGATGATCGTGGCCGGGTCGGCGCCGATCACCACCGCGGCGGGCAGCGGCTCGTGCTTGGCCTGGCGCCAACGCTGGTGATGCTGCGCGCCGCCGCGATGCCGCAGCCAACGCATCAGCGTCGTATCGCGGCCGGTCACCTGCATGCGGTAGATGCCGAGGTTGAAGCCGTCCTCGCGCGACGTGGTGGGGCCTCGCGTCACGACAAGCGGCCAGGTGATCAGCGGCGCCGGCTCGTCCGGCCAGCAGGTCTGCACCGGCAGCATTCCGAGGTCGATCTCCTCGCCGCGCAGCACGATCTCCTGGCAGGGCGCGGCATTGACCGTGCGCGGCCGCATCGCCATCACGGTCTTCAACAGCGGCAGCATGTCGAGTGCCTCGCGCCAGCCGCCCGGCGGCTCGGGCTGCTTGAGGAACGCCAGCGTCTCGCCGATCTCGCGCAATTGATGCGGCTCGCGGTCCATGCCCCAGGCGACCCGTTCGACCGTGCCGAACAAATTGACGAGCACCGGCATGGCGATGGCCGCGCTACCCTCCCGCACCACGTTCTCGAACAGCACCGCAGGGCCGCCCTCGGCGAGGAGGCGGGTCTGGATCTCGGTCATTTCGAGATAGGGCGACACCGGCGCCGCGACCCGCACGAGCCGCCCGGCGGCTTCGAGCCGGGCGATGAAGTCGCGCAGGCTGGCATAGGGCATGGCCGGCTATATAGGTGCCGCATCAGCGCTTGGCGAGCGCGTCGGCGCCTCCGCCGGCGCTACTTCGGAGTCGCCGGAACAATCGCCGGGGCTCCCTCCCCGCTGATGTTCGCTTCGAGGAGGATGAGCGGGGTGTCACCCGGGTTTGCCAATCGATATATCCAGCCGGAGCCCTCGAAGAGTGGCGTTTCGGCCGACATCGCTTCGGTTTTGCCGTCCGCCGTCAAGGCCCCCTTGCCGGCGAGCACGTAATCGAGCGCGGCACCAGACCGATAATGGGCCGGGGTGGCGGGCATTCCGGCGGGGAATTTCAGCTGCGCCAGGCTGAATTCGTAGGGTCCGGCTTGCAGACCCGGCAACGGATCAGACGTCCGATACAACTCCCTCACGACGGCGGGACGATCGAGCGGTGGCCGCTGGTTGGGGCGAGCCGTCAGGATAAACAACAAGAGGTCTGTCGGCTCGGACGCGGATGCACTGATGGTCACTGCCTGGCCCGTCGCAATGAAGGCGCCGGCGCCCTCGGCGAGGCGTTGAGCGGCGCCGCCGTCGATATCTATCGCCGCGGCACCCGACAGGTCGTAGAGCATGGCGCTCGATCCTTGATAGGACGCGCGCTTCGCCGCCGGCAGGCGAGCCCGGTACAATCTGAAATAGAGCGGCAGGTCAACGACGCTGGCTAGATGCCCGGTGGCGAGCGGCGTGCGAACGGTACTCGCCGGTTGAGTTTGGGCAAGAACCGGCGGTGTCAGCAGCGCGAAGACCAGAGCGATCAGTGGGCAGGAACAAATCCGCATTTCGGTCAGCTCCGGGGGGTTGATTAATCGCTCGCCGCCGGCGCCACTGCCGGCGCGGCGCGCGGCCGCAGCAGCCACAGCGAGGCGAAGGCGGTAAGGCTGAGCCCAGCCGAGACCACGATGGCGAAGGTCCCGATCCAGTCGAGCAGCACGCCGAAGACGAACGGCGCCGCCGACAGCGCGACCCGCGCCGGGGCGGCGAGGATGCCGGTGCGCAGCCCGTATCCGGCGGGGCCGAAGATGGCCAGCGGCAGGGTGCCCCTGACGATCGTGATCAGGCCGTTGCCGGCGCCGTGCATCAGCGCGAAGAGGGCGATTCCGGCCGGGCCGAGCGCCCCCAACACGGCGGCGCCGAGCGGGTGCATGACCGCGGCGATACGGCCCGACCATACCGGGTGGACCGCACGCAACAGGCCGAACTCGACGAGCCGCGCGGCGACCTGTGCCGGTCCGACCAGCGCGCCGGCGGCAATCGCCGCCGCCTCGCTGGCGCCGGCGCTTTCGAGGAAGCGCGGCAGATGCGCCGCCATCGCGCCGGTCACGAACGCGGTCGCGCAGAAATAGAAGGCGAGGATCGGCATCGCGCCGCGCGGCGGCTCGGGCTCGTGCGCGTCGCGCGCTCGCTGCCCGACAGGCGGCAGCGGCGGCACCGGCGGGATGGCCAGCCAATTGAGCGGCATCGCCGCGAACAGGTTGAGGCCAGCCCAGATCAGGCAAGCCTCGCGCCAGCCGAAAGCGTGCTCGAACCAAGCCGAAGCCGGCCAGCCGACCGTACTGGCAAAGCCGGCGATCAGGGTGATGCCGGTGATCGAGGCGCGCGCATCGCGACCGTAAAGCCGGGTCAGGGTCGCAAAGGCCGGGTCATAGAGGCCGATCGCCATGCCGATGCCGAGGATAAGCCAGGCGATCGTCAGGCTCACGATACCCTGCGCCAGACCGAGCACGGCGAGCCCGGCGGCCAGCACCGCATTCGACGCGGTGAGGACGGCGCGCCCGCCATGGTCGTCGATCAGCCGTCCGACCCAGGGGCTGATCGCCGCGCCGAGCAGCAGCGCTGCCGAAAAGATCCCGAAAAAAACGCTCGCCGACAGGCCGAGCGCGGCCGCGATCGGGGCTCCGAGGATCGCCGGCAGGTAATAGCTGGACGCCCAGGCCAGGGTCTGGGTGGTGCCGAGCGCGGCGACGACCATGGTCCTGCTGGGCCGCAGCGCCGCCTCCCTCACCGCGCCAGGAC
>JBGPTQ010000295.1:0-3754 GCA_041490725.1 Allostellaceae bacterium
CTCGCGCCCTGATTGCGCGGGCGGGTTTCGTCGACCCAAACATGGAGCGGGATGCCCTGGTCATGGGCAAGATAGATCGGCGCCAGCGCGGTGCCCCAATCGACGGTGGCGAGCCAGCCGGCATTGCAATGTGTGAGGATTTCGACCCGGCCGCGCCCGCCCTTGGCCTGAAAAGCCGCCTCGATCAGCGGCAACCCGTGCTCGCCGATCGCGCGGTTGATCGCGACATCCTCCTCGGCGATGGCGCCGGCCCGGGCGAGCGCGGCGGCGAAGCGCCGCTCGGGCAACTCGTCGGCCAGCACGCGGCGCATCTCGGCGAGCGCCCAGGCCAGATTGACCGCGGTCGGGCGGGTCGCGGCGAGGGTCGCTGCGGCGTCTTCGATGCTCCGGTCGGACGGGTCCTCGGCGACCGCGAGCGCCATGCCATAGGCGGCTGTGGCCCCGATCAGCGGGGCACCGCGTACCTGCATCTCGCGGATCGCGCGCGCCGCATCGGCGAGGCGCGTGAGACGGGCGATGACCAGTTCGTGCGGCAGCCGGGTCTGGTCGATGATCTCCACCGCTCGCCCATCCGCGGCGAGCCAGATCGGGCGCATCGGCCGGCCGGCGACCTTCATCGGTGCGTTACCGGCATCGGCGCCTCACCCTTTCAGCACCCGCCCCGCCACCGCGTCGAGCCGGGCGAGCAGGGCCGGGTCGCGCCGTTCGGGCGCGGTGATCAGCGCGTTTTCGAGCGCGTGCTGGCAGCCCTGATGGCATGGCCCGGCATGGCGCGCAAGCAGCGGCACGACCTCGCGAATGAGCGCCCGGGCATGAGCGGCATTGGCGTTCAGCACCGACAGGATCATGCCGACCGAAACCGCGGCGTGCCCCGGATGCCAGCAATCGTAATCGGTCACCATCGCCACCGTCGCGTAGCATATCTCGGCCTCGCGGGCGAGCTTGGCTTCGGGCATGTTGGTCATCCCGACCACGTCGCAATGCCAGCTGCGGTAAAGCTCGCTTTCGGCAAGCGTCGAGAATTGCATTCCCTCCATGACGAGGTAGGTGCCGCCGCGTTTGACGCCGATCCCGGCGCGCGAAGCTGCCGCGGCGACGGCATCGCCGACCCGCCCGCAAACCGGGTGCGCCATCGAAACATGAGCGACGCAGCCCGGCCCGAAAAAGCTTTTTTCCCGGGCGAAGGTCCGGTCGATGAACTGATCGATGACGACGAAATCGCCGGGGGCGAGATCCTCGCGCAGACTGCCGACCGCCGACAATGAGACAATGTCGGTGACCCCGCAGCGCTTCAGCGCGTCGATATTGGCGCGAAAGTTGATCGCCGACGGCGGCAATTCATGGCCGCGTCCGTGCCGCGGCAGAAACACGACCGGCTGCCCGTCGAGAATGCCGAAGCAGAACTCGTCCGAGGTTGCGCCGAACGGGCTCTCGATCCGACGCCAAGCGACATCGGCGAGGCCGTCGATCTGATAGAGACCGCTGCCGCCGATGACGCCGATGACACGGCCGGTCATTGCTGGGCACTCCTGGCGAACCAGCGCTTCATCAATTGGTACTTGTAGGATGGGTTGAGCAACGCGAAACCCATCATTTGCTGCGCCAAAAATCGGCACGATGGGTTTCGCTGCGCTCAACCCATCCTACACGCTACACGCATGACGTTTCTGTCATTGCGAGCGAAGCGACGCAACTTCGATCAGTGAACCCGCGACCAGATCTTGCGTTTGGCCGCGTAGAACACGCCGGTCGCGACAATGAGGAATAGGATCACCTTGAACCCGATGCGATGCCGCTCTTCGAGGGTAGGCTCCGCCGCCCAGCTGAGGAAAGTGACGACGTCGTGCGCCATCTGCGGCACGCTCGCCGGGGTGCCGTCGGCATATTGGACCTGGTCCGGGTTGAGCGGCGGCGGCATCGCGAGCTGGTGCCCGGCGAACATCTCATTGTAGTACATGTTGGGGTTCATCTTCAGCCCGGCCGGGGCATCCTTGAACTCGGTCAGGATCGCGGAGACGTAATCGGCGCCGCCCTCGCGCGCCTTGGTGATCAGCGACAAATCGGGCGGCAAGGCGCCGTTGTTCGCCGCGCGCGCCGCCTGGTCGTTGGGAAACGGCCCGGGGATCGGGTCTGACGGCCGGGCCGGGCGCTGATACATCTCGCCGCTGTCGTTGGGCCCGTCGGTCACCTGAACCTGCGCAGCGATGCCTTTGACCTCGTCCTCGCTGTAGCCGATCTCAGCAAGATCGCGGAAATAAAGGTGCTTCACCTGGTGGCAGGCGGAACAGACCTCCTTGTAGACCTGGAAGCCGCGTTGCAGCGCGGCCCGGTCATAGGTCCCGAACATGCCGTCGAACGACCATTCCTGATGCGGCGGGCGCGCCGCTTCCTCCTGGGCGTGGGCGGTTCCGGCAAATCCGCCGAAAAGGGCGAGCCCCGCCACGAGCATGGCAACAACGGCCCTGAGCATCTCAGCGCCCTTCCGTCAGCACGGCCGCGCCGATGCTGATCGGCAAGGGCCGCGGCGTCTCGATCTTGCCGATCAGCGGCAGCAGAACCAGAAAATGGAAGAAATAGTAAAATGTCGCGATCTGTCCGACCGTGACGACGATCCCGGCGGGCGGGTTGGCGCCGACCCAGCCGAGCGCGATCACGTCGATCGGCAAGAGCCAATAGACGATGCGGTATATCGGGCGAAACCGGGCGCTGCGCACGCGCGAGGTATCGAGCCAGGGTACCAGAAACAGTAAGAGGATCGATCCGAACGACAAGATCACGCCCAAGAGCTTGTTCGGCACCGAGCGCAGGATCGCGTAGTAGGGCAACAGGTACCATTCCGGAACAATATGGTTCGGCGTCACCATCGGGTTTGCCGGAATGTAATTGTCTGCGCTAGACAGCATGTTTGGAATATAAAATATGAAAATCGAGAAAAAGAGTAGAAAAACACACAACCCGAACATGTCCTTGATCGTGTAATACGGGTGGAACGGTATCGTGTCCTGCGGACCGCGATGGTCGATGCCGAGCGGGTTGTTCGAGCCGTGCTGATGCAGCGCGAGGAGATGAAGTCCTACCACCGCGATGATGACGAAGGGCAGCAGATAGTGCAGCGAATAGAACCGGTTGAGAGTCGGATTGCCAACCGTGAACCCGCCCCACAGCAAGGTGACGATACTGTCGCCGACGACCGGGATCGCCGAGAACAAATTGGTAATGACGGTCGCCGCCCAATAGCTCATCTGCCCCCACGGCAGGACATAGCCCATAAAGGCGGTGGCGATCATCAGCACCAGGATGACCACGCCGAGAATCCATAACAGCTCGCGGGGGTATTTGTACGAGCCGTAATAAAGCCCGCGAAACAGGTGGATATAGACGATCAGAAAGAACATCGACGCGCCGTTCATATGGATGTAGCGCAGCAGCCATCCATAATTGACGTCGCGCATGATGCGCTCGACCGAATCGAAGGCGAGAGCGGCGTGCGGCGTGTAGTGCATCGCGAGCACCACGCCGGTAACGATCATGATGACGAGGACAATCCCGGCGAGCGAGCCGAAATTCCACCAGTAGTTCAGGTTGCGCGGGGTCGGGTAGGCCGTCAACTCGTGCTCGAGAAACGAGACGAACGGCAGGCGGTAGTCGATCCAGCGGACGAGCCGGCCCAAGCCGCTCGCCGGGGCACTGGTAGGGACGCCACCGGGGGCGCCGGATGAGGCTGCGGCCATGGCGCTTCCTAGCCGATCTTGAC